>JASHQD010000685.1 GCA_030037755.1 Terriglobia bacterium | reverse complement strand
CAGGGAGGCCAGACGAGCGTGTTCGGTGGCGCGTTCACTGTCCGACGCACCTTGCGGTTGCATTTGGGCCGGTCAAGTGGTAGGTTGTCGGTCGGGCTGGAGGTTCAAAACGGAAATTCCAGTTATTGTGGTATCGCATCGTTCTGAAAAGCTCCTGTTCATGTTGACCAGCGCCGTTTTGGTTGTGGGTTTCGCCCTTGCTCAAACTTCGGCGCCAGCAGGCGTTACCGCGGTGACGCAGGCACAAAGTTTCGTGCCCACAAGAAAGGTTATTCAGCAAGTACAGCGCCGCCTTCGCGTCCTCGGCTATGACTCTGGATCAGCCGACGGCGTGATGGGATCACAAACGATTGCGGCTCTGAAAGCGTTTCAAGCGCAGCACAATCTGCCTGCCACGGGTGTACTTAATCAGAAGACCTTGGATGCCTTGGGTGTTGAACAGGAGACGAAGAGCGCCCCCGGTAGCCAGAGCGAACATCAGCGCGAGGCTCAGGCCGTCGGTCTGGGTGCGGTCACGACCGCGGGGCAGGCCACTCCCGAGTCCGTTACGTCGGATAATGTTTCGGAGGAGAGATACGAGCGGTTATATTCCAGCGAATTAGATCTTCAATTCGTGCCGGAGATCTCGTCACTCGATTTTAAGGGTAGGGGCCTGGACCCGGCGGGCTCGCCGATCCCCGGCTTCGATGTCGTGAGTGTCGATGGTGTCGTTAAGAAGCTGGCTGTCGGTGACACAGACATCGAATTGTCGACCGACAGGCTTGGAACCGATGCAGGTTTTCTGACAGTCGCCACGGTGCGGTATGGCATCATCAGGTTCGAGAAAACTGGTTATGGGCTAGGAGTTTGGCTGAAGCCGTCCCAAAAGAAAGCGCTACTTGAGCTTCTCAATTCGTCGGGAGGAAAACCCAGCATCGCCCCCGACGCGCCCGCACGGGAATCGGGCAAGCAGGAACAAAAGCCTAACGAGGAGAAATGTAGAGAGGTCCAAGAGCGCATACGCGGGGGTGAGATAGAGGTAGTAGCTCTCAAACAACAACTTCACAAAATAGGATCGGGGCCTAGCGAAGACGATGAGCGCAAGAGGCTGACAGCGTTGATTGATCTCAAGGAGAGACTCTTGCAATACATGCAGAACGAGGGCTGCAGCGATTCGGCCAAGCAATAGCCTCCGCTTCGGCCTTTGCCGCACTTGAACGCTTTTAGTGAGGTGGATCAATATCTCGCTGAGGGGCAGCGCATCGCTGCGGTGCAGCACGAGGAGTCGCGGCACTCCAATTCCGACTTGATTGCCAAGCTCCGCCGCGCCCGGCATGAAACTCAGATTCCAAGCTGACGCCGATCTGGACGGCAGAGTCCTGCGCGGACTGAAGCGCCTTGCGCGGGAAATCGATATCCGCAGTGCCGCCCACGCAAGGCTCGACTCATCAAGGGGGGGATTCACCATGGGAATGCGCTGGCTGTTGTTCCTATTCCTTCTGGCCACCGGTGCCTTGGCGGTGGCTCAAGATGTCGATATCCCCTACCAGAAGTTCGTGCTCGAGAACGGGCTCACCCTCATCGTGCACGAGGATCATAAGGCGCCCATCGTGGCCGTGAACCTCTGGTATCACGTCGGGTCAAAGAACGAGCACCCCGGCAAGACGGGATTCGCACACCTGTTCGAGCACTTGATGTTCGGTGGAAGTCAACACGCTCCGGGCAGCTACCTGAAGGCACTCGAGGCCGTGGGCGCGACGGACCGGAACGGCACCACCAATTTCGACCGCACCAACTATTTCGAAAATGTTCCCACATCGGCCCTGGACTATACGCTGTGGATGGAGTCGGACCGCATGGCCTACCTCGACCTCACCCAGAAGACCCTGGATCTGCAGCGAGGCGTGGTGCAGAACGAGAAGCGGCAGGGCGAGAATCAGCCTTACACTCTCACCGAGGAGTACATCCCGGAAAACACCTTTCCCGCTGGCCACCCTTATTCCTGGGATGTGATCGGTGAAATGGCAGACCTGGATGCCGCTTCCTTCAAGGACGTGCAGGAGTGGTTCAAAACGTACTACGGTCCGTCGAACGTCGTGCTCGCGCTGGCCGGCGACATCGACGCCAAGAGGGCGCGTGAGAAGGTTGAGAAGTATTTTGGCGGCATTCCGCCTGGGCCGCCCGTAACCCACCAGCAGGTTTGGATCGCCAAAATGAGCGGAGTTCACCGATCCGTTTCGCAGGATCGCGTTCCGTTGCCGCGAATCTACATGGTGTGGAACGTGCCCCAATTCGGGAGCGCCGACGCTGATTATCTGGACCTCGTCAGTGCTTGTTTGAGCCAGGGCAAGACCTCGCGTCTGTACAAGCGGCTGATTTACGACGACCAGGTTGCAAGCGACGTGGCCGCCTATAACGATTCGCGCGAAATCGCCGGCCAGTTCGTGATTCAGGTGACGGCGCGCCCCGGGCACAACCTCGACGAGCTTGAGAAGGGAATTGACGAAGAACTGGCGCGGTTCCTCAAAGACGGCCCCACGCCGGAAGAGTTGCAACGGGTTCAGACCCAGTATGTGGCGAACTTCATCCGCGGCGTCGAGCGCATTGGCGGGTTTGGCGGACAGTCAGATGTGCTCGCCCAGTGTGCCGTGTACACTGGCGATCCGGGTTGTTACAAGGCCACGCTGCAACGCGTGCATAACGCGTCCGCCGAAGATCTGAAATCGACGGCCAACCGGTGGCTGCGCGACGGGGTTTACGTGGCGGAAGTGTTGCCATTCCCCGATTACAAGGCGGCGTCCACGGACGTAGACCGCTCGAAGCCCCCCACCCCTGGCGCACCGCCGGAGTTGAAGCTCCCAAAACTGCAGCGCGCTACCCTCCCTAACGGACTCAAGGTGATTCTCGCTGAGCGGCACGACGTCCCGCTGGTGAATCTCTGGATGGCCGTGGACGCCGGCTACGCGGCCGATCAGTTCGCCATTCCTGGAACGGCTAAACTCGTGGGAACCCTTCTTATTGACGGCACGCGAACACGCAGCGCGTTAGAGATCAGCGATCAGACCGCTTTGCTGGGAGCCCAGCTTAACGGCTATTCCAACCTCGACCTCTCGGTGGTGCGTCTATCGGCGCTGAAGTTTAAACTTGACCCCTCACTTGACCTGTTTGCCAATGTTGTCCTGAACCCATCGTTTCCTGAGGCGGATTTCAAGCGCGAACAGAAACTGCAACTGGACGCCATCCAACAGGAGCAGAAAGAACCGACCTCCATGGCCTTGCGGGTTGTCCCCAGTCTGCTCTACGGGCCAGGCCATGCCTACGGCAATCCGTTTACGGGATCGGGAACCAGCGCCAGCGTGCAGAAGATCACACGGGACGACCTTGTGAAGTTTCACGAGACTTGGTTCCGGCCGAAAAATTCAACGTTGGTCGTTGTGGGTGACACGACGCTTGCCGAGATGACGCCGAAGCTCGAAGAACTCTTTGCCGGCTGGAAATCCGCGGAGGTTCCAAAGAAGAATGTCTCACCGGTGCAGCTCGCCTCCAAATCCGTCGTGTATATTGTCGATAAGCCGGGGGCTGCCCAATCCGAGATCTTCGTCGGACACGTAGCCACTCCGGCGAACACACCGCAAGAGATCGCCATCCAGGCCATGAACGACGATCTTGGGGGAACGTTCGGCGCGAGACTGAATATGAACTTGCGGGAAGACAAGCACTGGACTTACGGCATACGCAGTTCTCTAATCGCCGCACGTGCGCAGCGGCCGTTTCTGGTTATCGGAGGTGTCCAAACGGACAAGACGAAGGAATCGATGGTGGAAATCAATAAGGAATTAAGGGGAATACTGACAGACCGCCCGGTAACCGGGGAGGAACTGACCCACATCCAGTCGAACGAGACCCTCAGCCTGCCAGGGTCACGCGAAACGCTCGACGAAGTAGGATTCTCCATCGTCCGCCTCGTGCAGTTCGGCTGGCCCGACGACTATTACGACACGATGGTAGGCAAGATTCGAGCGCTGACCCCGGGTGATCTGAATGCGGCCGCCAGGCAAGTGATCCACCCGGACAACCTCGTGTGGGTGGTGGTCGGCGATCGGGCCAAGATCGAGCCGGGCATCCGGGAATTGAATTTAGGCGAGCTGCGGTTCATCGACGCGAACGGGAATCCCATCTAAGACTAAATTTAGGGCTCCTTCAGGGCTAATCATGCGGACTTCAACCCAGAGCATCGCATTTCTATGCCTCAACTTGTAAATGTCCCTTTAGTCTGCCTGTGCCGGCAGCGGGTCCGGAATCGAAAAGGAAAGCCAGTTCAAGATCCAACGTGGCGTCTCTTCCTGGCGAGGAGACGAACTGCTACGGCACCACAATTGGCTGGTCCAACAGGTCGTTCCTCGTACAGCTCGAACTCGAACCCTTCCTCCAGGGTCTTTCTCAACTGTCCTGCTCTAGGCAGGTCAAGATAGTTGCCGCCGTGACCCTGCGCAGTGTCGATACAGAAATACCCTCCCGGAACCAAGGAGTGCTCAAACGGCCGTAAGAGTGACGGCAAGAAGCACTGGATGTTCACGACGCCACCGAGCGTCCGAGGACCGAACGGCCATGGCTCCTTGACGAAGTCCACCTGACGCACGATCAAGCGCTCCCTGATTTCGTGGCGAGCACGCTCCGACAGTTGATGCCGTTTGGTTTCGATTCCTGCGGTGTCTTTGTCAGCACAAATCACCGAAGCACCAGTCTCGGCAGCAAGACCGCATCAGCACCCCAGCCGCAGCCAACGTCCAAAAAGGGTGCTCCGCCGGCGGCCTTGATCATCTTCGCGGCGAAAGATCTTACCAACGAAGAGGCAACTACCGGCTGATCGGCGTGCCTGGCTGCCTTCTCCTCGTTTCGCCTGTCCTGCACGGGTCGAATGTATGCGCTGTGCTTCTTGGCGGCCGATTCGAAAAGGCCGCCGCACTGAGATCGCATGTCGCAGCCACTACACTCGGCAAGGTAGATGTTCTTCCAGTCGGAAATCGACTTCCTGCTGAAGTTCCATAGTGATCGGTCCAAAACGCACAGTTGGTGGTTGTAAATCCACACCCGCATCCCTGAGCGGGCC
>JASHQD010000684.1 GCA_030037755.1 Terriglobia bacterium | reverse complement strand
CATGATCGGTGGTCCCTTCGCGACCAGCGAACCGGACCTCCTGCTATCACTCGCGGACCACGTGGTGGTTGGCGAGCCAGACGAGGTTTTCCCGGAAATCGCCGGCGATCTTGAGCGCGGCTCCGCCCGACGTCTTTACGAGATCAGGGAGAAACCGGACGTCAGCAAGACACCGCTTCCGCGGTTCGATCTGCTCAAAATCGAGGAATATGCCTCCATGGCGGTGCAGTTTTCGCGCGGTTGCCCCTTCCAATGCGAATTCTGCGACATCATCACCATCTATGGCCGGAAGCCCCGTACCAAGCGACCCAACCAGGTGATCGCGGAACTCGATGCTCTGTTTGCGCTCGGTTGGCGCGACGAGGTCTTCATCGTCGATGACAATTTTATCGGGAACCACAAACTTGCTCTTGAGCTGGCCCGGGAGCTGGGCGAGTGGCAGGCATCGCATCATTATCCGATGTTGTTTTATACCGAGGCCTCCATCGATCTCGCGCAGCGACCGGAATTGATTGCGGCCATGGTGAAGGCGAATTTCTTTTACGTATTTATTGGGATCGAAAGCCCCTCTCCCGAGTCCCTGGCCGAGGCCAAGAAATATCAAAATCTGCGCCGCGATCCGCTGGAGAGTATCCGGTTCATCCAGAACCAGGGTCTTTGGGTAGCGGCCGGTTTTATCATTGGTTTCGATTCTGATACCGAGGACATCTTCGAACAGCAGCTTGCCTTCATCGAGGCTGCCGCCATTCCGTGGGCCATGGCTGGATTCCTGCAGGCGCCTCCCACAACCCCTCTATTTGATCGCATGCTGAAGGAAGGACGAATGCTGATGGAAAGCACCGCCACCAGCAATTTCGATCCGCCCAATTTCAAAACTATTCTTCCGCTGCCGGTCCTGCTGCAGGGATATCGGGAGATACTGGCTTCCCTCTATAGCGCCTCCGCTTTTTACGATCGCTGTTTTCGATCGCTTCTGCATTGGCACGCCCGCGAACCCCAGAAACCGCCAGAGGTTCCGCTCCGCCTCGTGCTGGGAATTTTTCTTCGCTCGATCATCCGCCAGGGCTTACTTTCCTCCTACCGGGGGCCGTACTGGAAGTTCTTGTTCCGTCTCGTTTCTCACTGGAGGTCCGATTCCCGAAAGTTTGGGCTGGGATTTGCGATGCTGCTGTCAGGACACCACTTCATTCCATACGCGAAGAGCGTCGTAAAGCAGGTGGAATCTGAGCTCAACAAGTACCGAATCGAGGAGGAATCGGCAGCAGAATTAGCTGATGAGACGGTTACCTGATACGATCGAGAATATGCGAGCCGCGGTTCAAGGGCCCATTGCCGCGCCCGAAGACTGTTGGGTTTTCAACCGGAGTCTCCCTCCCAATTAGGCAGCCCGGATACGTGCCGGGCTTCGTCGCTGCCCTCGTCGTCTCTCCGATATTGACAACCTCAATGCGAATGCCCTCCGGTTCGTCCCCTAGCTCTACGCGCTGCGTCGGCTTGCCTTCGATCCCTTCACCCATCTCGCGGGCCGCCTCGAGCTTGCCCTTAATCGCGGCACGCGCAAGCGCCAGCGCGACCCCATCGCCGTACGTCGCGCCCTTCTTCAGACGCAAGGCTTGCCGCATGTCCTCGGGCAGCGGCGTCTCCGTGATTGCCTCGTAGCGGTCGCTCAGAGGGCGCTTCCTGGGCCGCCCTGAGGGGTTGCCGCTGTGGCCCGGCAGGAAGTCCTTCCCTGTAACTCCGCCTAGGCCCTTGCCCGTTGTTTCAGGCTTGTTAGCAACGTCAGGGTTCATGGCGCGCCGCGGCTCACGTCCTAAAAATCTCTTGACAAGTCGGTTAGAATAAATCCCATCGAAGTTGCATTTAGACCGCAGCTTTTGTTCTCGCTTGTTTTCGAAGCAGAGGGGAGAGGAGCAGCACCCGGCCTCTCCCCGCCCCCAGCGCGGCCAGACCGCGCACCCCAATGGCCTTCATCCGCTGCCTTCGTCGCTCCCAGAGCGAGAGGGTTCGCTCTTCCAATAGCGCTGCGAGTTCTTGCCGCAGCGTCACTCCCTCGTCTCACTGCTGAGGTTCGCTTGCGCTTCCGCAGGCAGGACAATGGGAGTAGGGGCCCGTCGCCACCAGACCGCGACCGCAATGAGAACAACGGTTGTGGTGACCCCTCGATTCAAAGATTTCCTCAGGAAGGGACCTGTGCCCGAACTGCAGAATCTCGGACGGGTTCGCTTCAACGGAAGCGTTTCTCACCTTCGACGTGACCCGACGTCGGAGTACAGCATCCGAGGAATCTCAGGGACGGCTCGCCGCACCGAAGTAACCGTTTCCCCGGTGTATCACCCAAAACCGGCGAACGAATGCCCGAGTCTTCGGCTCACTTGGGAAGATCGGTCCCGCCGTCTCTCTCGGGACGCCGAGCGTGAGGGTTAGAATCTTCCCCCACCCAGATCACCTAACCAAGATTCATATAACCTCTGAGGACTGACAATGTCAGTCCTCTCGAGCTAAATTGTCGGAAACACTAGCTCGGCCGACGGCACACGCCATAGGGCCTTTCGTTGGTGAGTCCGATTTGACAGAGCAAGACTTCGGGTTCGTGCTCGGGTGAAACGCGACCTGCGCCCCGCGACGAAGATTCCCGGCTCGGCAACGAAGTTCAGGCCGTCGCCCTGCGGAACGCCCGTTGCGCTGTTCCCCTGCTGATGCC
>JASHQD010000683.1 GCA_030037755.1 Terriglobia bacterium | reverse complement strand
GACAGTTCACAGTTGACAGTCAACAGTCAACGATCAGAGGGTCTCTGTGTTAGAGGCAATGTCAGCGCAGAGACCACGGAGAACCCTCGAGTCGGAAACTCGCTACAGCGCGCGGCGACCGGGACCAAGCGCAGTGCGATACGCCTCGAGCAGCGCGATCTTCTCCTTGTCCCAGTTCAGCTCTTCTTCGATCCTGCGCCGGCCGCGCCGGCCAAGCTCCTCGCGGAGTGACGGCGATTCGAGCAGTTGCAGAATCTTCGCGGCGAAGTCGGCGGGATCGTTTGGGCGCGCGTAGAGGGCCGCATCGGCCGCAGCCCGGCGTCCCTCGGTCAGGTCGAAGAGAACGACCGGACGGGCGTAGGCCATGTACTGCAGGACCTTGTTCATCGTCGATTTGTCGTTCATGGGATTCTTCGGATCGGGCGCCACGCATACGTCGGCGGTGCAAAGGTAATCTGAGAGGTTGGAGTCGGAGATACGGCCGGTGAAGCGGACGATGCTATCCAGGCCAAGTGCCACGGTCATCGATTTCAGCCGCGGCACCTCCGAACCTTCGCCGATGATCACGAACGCCGTGTCACTGCGTGCCTGAGCGACGCTCGCGGCCGCCTCGAGGAAGAGGTCCACGCCTTCTTGCGGTCCCATGGTTCCGAGATAAAGCACCAGATGCCGGGGGCCTTGCTTCAGGTTGTCGCGCGGCGGGCTCAGCGCGATCTTCCGCAAGTCCGGAGCGCTCCGCACCACGAAGACGCGGTCGGGCGGCATGCCTCCACGCTCGATCGCGATCTGGCGGTAGGAGTCGTTGGTCGCGATTGACACGTCCGCAGTGCGATAGGTCCATTTTTCGGCCAGACAAATCAGGCGGTAAAGCAATCCACGACGGCCGAACTTCACCTCGAACAATTCCGGGTTCAGGTCGTGGTGATCGAAGATGAACCGGACACCCAACAGCTTGAAGAACGCGCCGATCACGAAGATCGTATCCGGCGGGTTGCAAGCATGAATCACGCGGAAGCGCTTGCGACGGCAGATGCGGGCCGCCAGCACGAACTGCGCTGCCAGAGCCTGAAGGTATTCGAGGACGTATCCGAGCGGCCCCGAGCCTTCGCGGAGATTATGCCGGTAGATGTCGATGCCTTCGAGCGTCTCGCGCGCGTCGGTGAACGCGTTGCGCTTGGGACAGATCACCGAAACACCGTAACCGGCGTCACGCAGCGCGCTGGCTTCCTGCCATACGCGGCGGTCGAAGGGCACGGGCAGGTCCTCGACAATGATCAATACATGGGTCCTTGGTTCCTGGTCCCCGGTCCTTGGTCCTTGGTCCCTGGCGGTGTTCTCCTTTTGATCTTCTGCCATAAATGACAAGGTATCCGTTCAAGTCTTGTCCCGTCTTCCATCACCGAGAACTAAGAACCGGGAACCAGGGACCAAGGACTGCGGACCAATGACCAATGACCAAGGACTAAGGACGAATCTGTCGCTGCCATAACTCGAAATTCAGCAGCGCCCAGAGCTGCTTCTGCCGGTCGCGGACGCCGTCCAGATGGTCGCGAACGAATCGCTCCATCGCGTGCCGATCGAAGTAGCCTCGTCCTAGCGCTTCGGATGAGAGCAGCACGTCCGCAATCATGGGCTTGAGCGATTTGCGGAACCACTCGCCGACCGGCACCGCGAATCCCACCTTGCGGCGGCGCAATGTTTCCGCCGGAAGATAGGGCTTCAGCGCGCGTTTGAGCAGCGCCTTGGTCCGGAAGCCGCGCGTCAGCATAGGTCCCGGAATGCGCGCGGCCAGCTCCACCAGTTTGTGATCGAGGAAGGGAACGCGCTCTTCGATGCTGGCCGCCATGGTCATCTGATCGCCGCGCAGCAGGAGATTGTCCGGCAGCCAGAGCTTCAGATCGGCATAGAGCAGGCGCTTCACGGGCGTTACCTGCTGTGCGCGGACGCGGGCACGCTGGAGATATCCGGCCAGCACCCGCGCGGGGTGCGCGGCGTCCACGCTGGCCAGAAAATCCCGCTCGAACAGCGCCTGGCGTTCCTGGCTGGTGAACGATGCGAACCAGGTGGCCGACCGCTCCGCCTCGTCGGCGATGGAGAGCGTTTCGAGAGCCAGGCGCAGGCGGCGTCCGGAGTAAGGCAAGAGGCCGGCCAGGCTCCGGGTCAATTCGCCGGGAAGCGCGGAGATCAAACCGGCCAGGCGATCGAAGGCGTATTTCGGGTAGCCCGCAAAAAGTTCGTCTCCACCTTCGCCCGCCAGCACCACTTTCACGCTCTCCGCTGCCAGGCGCGAAATGCGATAAAGCGCAATATCCGTAGGCTCGGCGATGGGCTCGCGCCGGAACGCGATCAGGCGCTCCAGTTCATCACCGAGGTCCTTCGGGCGCACAACCAGCTCGTGATGCTCGGCGCCGAAGACCTCCGCCGTACGCCGCGCCGCCGGCAGTTCGCTGTAACCTGGCTCATCGAAACCTACGGAAAACGTACGCAGCGGTCGCGCGCCAAGACCTGCGGCGAACGCGAGCACGGCGCTGGAATCGATCCCGCCACTGAGAAAAATCCCGATGGGCACATCGGCAATCAGGCGCAGCCTTACGGATTCGCGCAGGTGTTCAATGATCTCCTGCTCGATCCGTTGTGTCGCCGGGCGTTGAGCCTCCGGTTCTTCGGGTGGAACGTCCCACCAGCAAGCCGTCCTCACCCCTGAATTGTCGGCCAGCAGATAATCGCCCGGCAGCAGCTTTAGCACGCCTTTGTAAAACGTGTTCGGTGCGGGCACGTACCGGAATCCGAAGAAATCGTAAATTGCCTGAGGATCTGTCTCCAGAGACCTGCCACGGTCGTCCTGCAGCTCGGCAAGCGCGCGCAGTTCCGAGGCGAATCTCAGACTGCCGCCGCTCACCCGATAGAAGAGCGGTTTGACGCCAAGCCGGTCGCGCGCGACCAGCAGCCGCCGCGCGCGGCTGTCCCACAGCGCAAACGCGAACATACCCCGCAAATCCTCAAGACACTCGACGCCGCGCTCTTCGTAGAGATGCACGATCGTCTCGGTATCACTGGCGGTCCGGAAGCGATGCCCGCGCGATTTCAGGTCGCGCTGGAGCTCGCGGTAGTTGTAGATCTCACCGTTGAAGGTAATCCACAGGGTTCCGTCTTCATTCGAGATGGGTTGATGCCCACCCGGCAGGTCGATAATGCTCAGGCGCCGGTTAGCGAGGGCGAGAGGGCCGTCAAAATGGAACCCTTCGTCGTCGGGTCCGCGATGAACCATGGCTGAGGTGGCGCGGGCGAGCGCTTCCCGGTCGGCGGGCGCCTCAGTTCCGAAGTTGAATATTCCGGCAATGCCACACATGAAGGATCACAAGTGTACCAGCTTCTCTCGCGTCGACCCTGCCCGTTCGGCGCCGGAAGCCAATCGCGGGTTCGGACCGACGGCTACCGACAGCTTGGCCTCCGACTGAGGCCGCTAGTCTCGAAGGCCCGCAAGCTGGGCCGGCATAGTGAAGAGGATTAAAGGCTCAAGCTGACGCGCGCGCCGTCACGGCTGGTCGTATCCCGGTGCAGACGTTGAAGGAACGGGCTCGTAGCGCAACCCGAATTTGTCCCTGTGGTTCGCCAGGAGATCGCCAGACTCGGGCAGCCGCATCTCCCCCAGGCTCAGTGCCGAGTTTGACACCAACACTTCGCGAGTCGCGGACTTGAGGGTCTCCGGCAGGCAGCGCTCGTCCCAGACGTTCAGTTGATACCGTCCGGGCGGGACGTTCGCGATGAAGAAGTCTCCGGCACTATTGGAGATCGCGTAATACGGCGTTTTCGTGGCCAGCACCACCGCGCTCATCTCCGGGTGAATGTTGCAGAAGATGTAGCTGACGCCCGGGCTATTGAACGTGACCTGCTTGGTCGCGCCCGCTTCGTAGAGTCCCAGATCAAAGCGCTTGCCATCGAACAGCGAGAACACGTTGTGGAAAAAGGGGTCGTCATTGGGGAAATCGACGACTGCGCCGACGGGCACCACGAGAATGTGGGGTGTGAAGCGCTTGTTCCTCTGAACGAGGCGGAAGTGGGCCCCGGACGGACTGACGGTCTTCCAGGCGACCGGCGGATCGTCCAGCGGCGCCAGCCACACCACCGCCTGCGAGTTGTCGCCGGAGGGCCTTCCGCTGACGGCGCTCACCAGGCTCACGCGTCCCTTCACGGTCACGTCCTGCGCCCGGAGCGCGCCGGGCAAGAGGAGCAGGACCAGTAGAAGCTTCGTCATCGGCGGCAGGTGTCGTGGGATCATGGGAGACAAGCTCCTGTCAGTTGACAGTCAACAGTTAACAGTCGGCGGTCAGGTCAGCACTCAGCGCTCAAAACTAGCCAAACCCCGACTCTGGACTGCTGACTGTCGACTGCCAACTGCCGACTATTAACTTCTTCTCAAAACAACGCCGCCGCGCCCAAGCTGACGACGTTTCCTGTCGAGACTCCGGGCTGTAGCTCGGTGGTCCTCAGCCGGCGATACTCGGTAGAAAGCATGAGATTCGATTTTAGATGGTAAATCGTGTTCACAAAGGCGCTTTCGTTCCGGCCCAGCGGAGCCGTCAGATTGGCAATGTAGGATGTTGTCGGCACATAACCAAGACCCGGCGGCACGGAGAAGTCCTCGCCAAAGGCGCCGTTGAATTCCAGCCGTTGGGTTGGCATGAACTTCAACTGGGCCCAGCCGCCGGTGGAGTTGATTCCGCTGACCAGCGCCGAAGGGTAGTCGACGTACCCGGTCACCACCACGCTTTGGCCCTGCGCTGCGCCAAGGCCGCCCAAGGCGCGTCCATGAAAGAACTCGCCGCTGAGGCCGAACCGGGGACCGAGGGGGATTCTCCAGTCAGCGGTGGCAGCGTAGGACGTAACTTTTCGGCCAAAATCCCAGTTCTGGGGCGCGTAGTATCCCCCAAAACCCAGCGAAAATGGGGCTGTCTCGGAGACATTTGACCAGGCGACGTGGGTCGCGTAGGCCGGCTGACCCGTTTGTTCCCCAGGTTGGGCATCGCGATACGGCGGAGTCATCGGCGGCTGGCCTGACAGGGAGTCCATCACGCCGCCTTCGACGATGAATTTCGCATTGTCGCCGAGGCTGAAGCGGTGCTCGATGTAAGCTTCGGGAGTCCAGACCCACAGGTTGCCGGCCGAAGAAAGCGCGGGATAACCAACGGAAACCAGTGACGTCGGGGAGAGGGGCGAGATGATCGGATCGTATTGTCCGACGACCACCGACGTATCCAGCCAGTCGAAATGGACTCCTGCCGTGCGCAGCCGCATAATCCCGGTGGTGATTCCCTCGGGCGCGTTCGGAAAGCCGCCGAAAAAGTCGGCGCGGATATCGGCGTGGGTCTCCGCGCCGGCGATCTCCGGACCATAAACGTCGAGCCCGATAATCGATTGTCGGAATGTCGCGCCCAGCGTCGCGTTCGGTTCGCCAGTCTCCCCAGGCTCGGCATAGGTGGGCACGTCGTAATTGTCGAAATTACCCCGCGTGCTGAAAGCTGTGAAAAGGGCCATCCCGGAAAGCCGGACGCGGTACTTCGATCCGCTTTCCACCTTCGTCTGGGCCAGCGTATCTACTTCGGAGTGTAGAAGTTGCTGATCCTCTTCCACGTTCGAAACGCGGTCGTTCAGCGAACCGGGGGCGCCAGGATTTCCGGCGGCTGCATTCTGCGAACCGCCCGCCACGACGGGAGCTGGAGTAGCGGTCTGGGCCGACTGACCTTTAAGGGCGCGCAGTTGCGAACTGGCGCTTTGAAGTTCCTGGCGCAGTTCGGCCGCCTCGGCGCGCGCGTCGTCAACTTCGGCCTTCATTGCACGCACGTCCGAGCTCAGGGTCCGGATTTGCTCCTGAAGCTCGCGGAGGCTGGGCGCGCTCGGGTCCGTTGCGCCGGCGTTCGCCGCCTCTCCGGTCTGAGCGAAAGCCGGGAGCGGAGCGAGCAGGAAGACTGCCATCAGCCCGCTGAAACCGCCGATGAGGGAAGTGCGCCGCCGCAGTCTCATAGGATCTCCTTTTGAATCCGCTTCGGGACCCAGGGGGTCTTTGCCCCGCGGGGAGCGCCTGAGATCCCGATCACGGATGACGTAAATTCGTGCTTCGAGGCCGCCAGTCGATTGGGGCGCTGCGAATTGCCAGCGTTTAGGACCCGTCCTTAGGACTCAGAAGCTGCCTGCACTCCGCCAGGCCGCCCCTGCGCCTTCGCCGAATCATGATACCCTCAGTCGCGAGTCTGGGCCGCATGCCGTGACAATAATTTTACAATTCGCGGAATCCGCCGTGACACGAACCCCACCGAGACCGCGCAGAATCGTGCTTGCGAAGGCGAAGCTGAGACGCTTCGAGACCCGGCTTTGGTTGGATGAACAACGCGGCGGCGTGTGGCCCGCTGACGGCCCTCCTCCTGACCTTTGACAACGAGGGCGGCAAAGACACCGCGTCCCCGGGGTCTCACGAATTTCGAGAACGGGCTGCGTTCCCCCTGGTTCGGACTTGCACGGGCTCAACTTGCGCCCTGGCTGCCGGTTCCCGACGTGCCACAGGAATCCGTCTCTGAGGCCCGGGCGGCGGGATGCCCGCGATGGGCGGTTCGCGGCGGGCTGTGGGGGGATATACTTTGGATTTCGAGCCAAACGCGCCGCGACGTTCGAACTGAGGGCGGCCAGGCTGGCCGCGCTCCCAGGAGCCGTTTGGATAGAGGTGGTTTATGCAGAAAGTGCTGGTCATCGAGGACGACAAGAGGATCCACAAGACACTCCGGCTTCTGTTTGAAGCCGAGGGCTACGCCCTGGAAACGGCCTCCGACGGGGCCGCGGGCCTCGAGGCGTTCCGCGGCAGCGTCAAGCCCGCGGTTGTGATCCTTGATCTCAAGCTGCCGAAAATGTCGGGACGCGACGTGATCCAACAGATCAAGAAGGAAGTGCCGTCCCAACCTGTGATCATGCTGAGCGCCGTCTCGGAGGAAATCGATAAAGTCCTTCTGCTGGAGCTGGGCGCCGACGATTACGTCACCAAGCCGTTCAGCCCCAAGGAACTGCTCGCGCGCGTGCGCGCGGTGACCCGCCGGGCCGAGCGTACGCTGCCCGCCGAGTGCTACAGCTTTGCCGACATCCTGGTGGATTTCGCCAAGATGGAGGTCACCCGCGACAACAACCTCGTCACCCTCACGCCCCACGAGTTCAAGACGCTGAAATATTTCACCGAAAATCCTGAGCGCGTAATCTCGCGCGACGAACTCCTGAATCAGGTCTGGGGCTACGAGTGCTATCCGTCAACCCGCACCGTGGATAATCACATCCTGCGGTTGCGCCAGAAGCTCGAGAGGGACCCGGTGAATCCGGTGCATTTTCGTACGGTCCATGGGGCGGGTTACAAGTTTGTGCCATTCCTGAAAGCGCAGGCGCAGGCTTGAGGCTGGCGGTCGGGATGGGAGCGCGGCCGCGCGCTGTACCCCCGGCGGCCGGGCCGGAGCTTGATGCGAGCTTCGCGGCTCCCGAGACCCGATCCCGACAGCCCGAACGCCGACCTAAGATGAACCCGCAGACCTCAACCCGCCCCTGGTATCGGGACCTGACGCGACGGGGGCGCCTGCGCACCAAGTTCCTGCTCTCGCTGCTGCTGGTCTCCGCCTCGCTGACATGCTCCACGCTGCTCGTGGTGCGGCACCGGGTGCAATTGCAGGTTCGCGGTCAGATCCGCGACGCCCTGCGCAATTCCGTGGTCACCTTCAAGGACCTCCGGCGGTTGCGCGAAAACACGCTTGAGCAGTCGGCGGCGCTGGTCTCCGACGAGCCGCTGGTCAAGGCGCTGATGAGTTCCCACGACAAGCGGACCATCCAGGACGGATCCAAGGATCCCTGGCATCTGCTGCGCGACACCGACCTGTTTGTCCTCGCCGACAGCGCCGGCAGGCTGATGGCGTTGCAGAGCCTGAACCCGGACCTCACGGAAGCCGACGCGCAGCGGCTGCTGGAGCAATCCCTTCAGAAAGGCGACACTGGCGACGACTGGTGGTTTGCGAACGGCCACCTGTTCGAGGTCTCGATGCGGCCGATCTATTCCGGCGATCCGGTGAGCGGCGCAGAACTTGGCCTGCTCGTTGTAGGCTATGAGATCAGCGAGCAGGTTGCGGCCGATATCAGCCGGGTGGCCGTGAGCCAGGTTGCCTTCCGCTACGGGTCCTCTCTGGTGGTGAGCACGCTCAAGCCGGCGCAGCGTGACGAATTGGAGCATCTGGCCTCGTGGCAGGCCGCCGGCGCCGGCGCGTCGCCGTCGGACATCGAACTGGGCGGCGAACGGTTTCTCGCGGCCTCGGCGAGTCTCGCGCCCAACGGCTCAGCCGAAGTCGGGCTGATTGTCCTGAAGTCTTATGACCAGGCGACGGCGTTTCTGCGGAGCCTGAACCGCTGGCTTGTGGGTCTCGGGCTTACCGCGATCGTCGCCGGCAGCCTGCTGGTCTTCCTGATCTCGGTCACTTTCACGCGTCCGCTCGCGGAACTGGTGGGGGGCGTGCACGCGCTCGAGCGCGGTGATTTCGATTATCCGCTCGAAGCGCACGGCAACGACGAAGTCTCGGACCTGACGCAGTCGTTCGACCGCATGCGCCACACGCTGCGCAACGCGCAGGAGGAACTGCTGCAGGCCGAGCGGCTGGCGACCATCGGGCGGATGGCCAGCACCATCTCCCACGACCTGCGGCACTCGCTGACTACGATTCTGGCCTACGCGGAATTCCTTTCTGAGGGCACCCTGCGCGAGAACCGCCGGGTGGAGTACTACCAGGAAATCCGCCAGGCGGTCAACCAGATGACCGAACAGATCCAGGCGCTGCTCGAATTTTCCCGCGCCCGGACGGTTTACCGGCCGGCGTCCGGCAACATCGCCAAAGTCATCGAGCGGGTGGTGCACGCCGTCAAGGCGCGGCCGGAGTTCAAGAGCATCCAGGTGACCACGTCGTTCGAGGGCAGTACCGAGGGCCGTTTCGATTTCGGCAGCCTCGAGCGGGTCTTCCATAACCTGGTCCTCAACGCCTGCGAGGCCGTGCCTCCCGAATCCGGCCGGATCGAAGTGAGCACCCGCCAAACGGAGGAGGGCTTGGAAGTCCGGGTGGCGGATAATGGGGCCGGGATTCCGGAAGATATTCGCGACAGAATCTTTCAGCCGTTTGTGACTGCGGGCAAAGATAACGGCATCGGCCTGGGTCTGGCCGTGGTGCAGAAGATTGTCCAGGACCACGGCGGCCAGGTCGGTGTGGAATCCACGGGCGCTGGGGGGACGGTGCTCCGCATCTCGCTCCCTGCCACAAACGGCAGTGGCGTCGCGCGGCAAGGCTCGCCGTCATAATTCCTCCCTGCCAGGGAGGTTCTCGAACGGCAGAGGATCATTCCCGGTGAGCCTGACGTCCGGCCCCAGATGGCCAATTGATGAATGCCGGCCTGAAGGCCGGCGCCACATGGCAAACTAATGCCATGCGACGTTCACCTGGCACCAAGCGCCCGGCCGAAGATCCGCTGGCCCTGTTTCATCCTGCCGTCCGGGACTGGTTCCGCGCATCGTTTTCCACCCCGACCGCGCCACAGCGGATGGGCTGGCCCGCGATCGTGCGCGGCGACTCGACGCTGATCGTCGCGCCCACGGGGAACGGCAAGACGCTGGCCGCGTTCCTCTGGTGCCTGGAAAGGCTGATGTTTGAGCCTGTGCCGGAGAAGCGCCGCCGCTGCCGGATCCTTTACGTCTCACCGTTGAAAGCTCTGGCCGTTGATGTGGAGCGCAACCTGCGCGCGCCCCTTGCGGGTATTGCGCAGACCGCCCTCGCGCGAGGCGAGAGATTCGCTATTCCCTCGGTCTCAATCCGCACGGGTGATACTCCCACCAATGAACGCGCCCGATTCCGGCGCGAGCCTTCGGACATCCTGATCACCACGCCAGAATCGCTCTACCTGCTGCTGACTTCCGACGCCCGCGAGGTGCTGCGCTCCGTCGATACGCTCATCCTCGATGAGATTCACGCGCTCGTGCCGAGCAAGCGCGGCGCGCATCTCGCCATCTCCATCGAGCGGCTGGACCATCTTTGCCGGCCGCTGTTGAATCGCCCGCTGCAGCGTATCGGACTCTCGGCCACGCAGCGTCCGCTCGATGAAGTCGCGCGATTTCTGGGTGGCGCAGAACCGCAGATGTCGGTACGACCACAGGGAAGCAAAGAGAAAGGATTCAACACCGTGAGCGCAGAGAACACTGAGGATTCATTTCCTGTGCCCTCTGGGGTGAAGGCGTTTTCGAAGCGAGGTGAGAATTACGAACTGGCTGAGTTTCCGCTGCAAGACGGCTCACCGGCAGCAAGTCTTATCGCTTACAGACCCGTGACCCTCATCGATACCGGCGAGCGCAAGCGGCTGGCTCTCACCGTCGAAGTACCTGTGGAGAACATGGCCAGGGTTGGAGACTCTCAAGCCGTGGCGGGCCGCTCCGACGGCGATGCTCCTCAGGTTGCGTCCCGCGAATCGATCTGGTCGGCGATCTACCCGCGCCTGGTGGAATTGATCCGCGCGCATCGATCCACGCTGCTCTTCGTCAACAACCGCCGATTAGCCGAGCGTACGGCAGGCGCGCTCAATGAGCTTGCCGGCGAGAACCTTGTGCGCGCTCATCACGGATCGCTCGCCCGCGAAGAACGCCTCGTTGTTGAGGAGCAGCTCAAGGCGGGAACTTTGCGCGCGCTGGTGGCGACCTCGTCGCTCGAACTCGGAATCGACATGGGCGCAATCGACCTGGTGATCGAGATCGAAGCTCCGCCCTCGGTCGCGTCGGGCCTGCAGCGTATCGGACGCGGTGGACACCAGGCAGGCGCTCTGAGCGAGGGGATCATCTTTCCAAAGTATCGCGGCGATCTCGTGGCCTGCGCGGCATCCACACGCGCCATGCTGGACGGGCGCATCGAATCGGTGCGTTATCCGCGTGTGCCGCTCGATGTGATGGCGCAGCAGATCGTGGCCATGGTCGCGATGGACGATTGGCCGCTCACTGATCTTCTCGCGCTTGTCCGCCGCGCTGCGCCTTTCGCCCAATTGAGCCGAGGCGTCTTCGAAGGCGTGCTCGACATGCTCTCCGGCCGGTATCCCTCCGATGAGTTTGGCGAGTTGCGCCCGCGCCTGAACTGGGATCGCACCGCCAACATTCTTTCGGCCCGCGCCGGAGCACGCCATCTCGCCATCACGAGCGGCGGCACGATTCCGGACCGCGGATTGTACGGGGTGTTCCGCACGGGCGCGGCGAAGGGATCGGCGCGCGTCGGCGAACTCGATGAGGAGATGGTGTTCGAGACGCCGGTGGGCGAGACGTTCGTGCTGGGCGCCTCGACGTGGCGTGTAGATGAAATCACGCACGATCGCGTCCTGGTGAGTCCGGCGCCGGGGGAACCCGGCAAGATGCCGTTCTGGCATGGCGACCGGCAGGGCCGTCCACTCGAGTTCGGCATCGAGATTGGCGCCCTGATGCGCACGCTGCGCGCGATGCCTCCGGCCGCCGCAGTCGCGCAGCTCACGCGCGACCACTGTCTGAATGAGGCCGCGGCCGAGAACCTGATCAATTATCTCGCGGAGCAGGCATCGGCCGGGGCAGGAGCGGTGCCCGACGACGAGACGATCGTCATCGAGCGCAGCCGCGACGAAATGGGCGACTGGCGCATCTGTTTGCTTTCTCCTTTTGGCAGCCGCGTGCACGCTCCCTGGTGCATGGCGGCTACGGCGCGAATTCGCGACTCCGGACAGTGGGAAGAAATCGATCTCGAGAGCCTCTGGACCGATGACGGATTCGTGGTGCGCTTTCCCGACGTCGATCAACCACCCGACGCGTCCCTGCTTGTGCCCGGTCCGGCCGAAATCGAAGCGCTGGTGATCGATCAACTCGGCCGTAGCGCCGTTTTCGCGGCCCGATTCCGCGAGGCGGCGGCGCGCGCTCTGCTACTGCCGCGAAGGCGTCCCGGCATGAGGTTCCCGTTGTGGCAGCAGCGCAAGAAAGCCGCCGACTTGCTCGCGGTGGCGTCACGATTTCCTTCGTTTCCGCTGCTTCTTGAAACCTACCGCGAATGCCTCCACGACGAATTCGATATGCGTGGCTTGACCGCGACCCTCGACCGTATCCGGCAAGGCTCGCTCCGCGTCGTCACTGTCGATTCCGAATCGCCATCGCCGTTTGCGAGCTCGCTCATGTTCGGCTATGTCGCCAACTTCATTTATGACGGGGACGCGCCCCTGGCTGAGCGTCGCGCGCAGGCGCTGACAATCGATCAGGGCCGTCTGCGCGAGTTGCTCGGCGATCTCGATTTGCGCGAGATTCTCGATCCGGCTGCCGTCGAGGAGGTCGAACGCGAGTTGCAGCGGCTGGAGGAGAATCGCCGGGCGCGTTCTGCCGACGGCGTGCATGATCTGCTGCTCGGTCTCGGCGATCTCACGCGGGCAGAAATCGACGCGCGATGCTCCAGCACGACCGTGGCGGAATCGATCCAGGCTCTCACGCGAGCGCGACGCGCGGTCGAAATAAGACTGGCCGGGGACGTGCGGTACATCGCCGCCGAGGACGCCGCGCGCTATCGTGACGGGCTCGGAGTGAGGCTGCCGCGCGGTTTACCCGCTGCCTTTCTCGAACCGGCCAGCCAGCCCATGGAGGATCTGGTCAGCCGCTATGCGCGCACGCACGGACCGTTCACTGCAAGTGAAGTTGCGGGCCGGTTTGGCGCTGCCCGTGCGGAGATCGAACGCGCACTGAATTCGCTGGTGGGTCGGGGACGATTATTCGAAGGCGCGTTTCGTCCCGCAGGCCCGATCCTCGAAGCCCGGGAGTGGTGCGACGCCGAAGTGCTGCGCCGCATTCGACATCGATCGCTTGCAGCAGCCCGCCGCCAGATTGAGCCGGTCGAGCCGTGGGCGTTCGGACGCCTTCTCACCCATTGGCAGGGCGTGCTCAAAACGCGCGCCGGGCTCGACGCGCTGCTCGATTCCGTCGAAAGCCTGGAAGGCGCGCCGCTGCTCGCGTCGGCGCTGGAGTCGGAGATTCTGACAGCGCGCGTCCGCAATTACAGGCCTGACGATCTGGACGCGCTGCTTGCAGCGGGTGAGGTGGTCTGGTGCGGCATCGAGAGGGTTGGTGAACGCGACGGACGAGTGGCGCTGTACCTGGCGGATCATTTGGCGCTGTTGCGTGAAGCTGGCGTTCGGGGTTCGGGATTCGGGGTTCGCGCGGCGGAACCAGTATCGACCTCTGACGGACAGCTGTCAGCTGAAAACATGAGGGACAGTGCCCCGTCCTCAATCCCCAGTCCCGAACCCCGAACCCCGAATCCCGAATCCCGAGACCGCTTGATCCGCGAATTCCTGCAGCGCAATGGAGCGTCCTTCTTTCCCGCCATCCACCAAGCCGTAGGCGACGGGTACCCCGGCGAGACGATCGATACCCTGTGGGATCTGGTTTGGTCCGGCATGTTGACCAATGATTCCCTGGGTGCGTTGCGCGCCTTCGTGGACCGCTCGCGTCCGCGACGGCAGCCGTCCCAGGCGGTCCCCTTTCGGTCGCGGCGTTCCAGGACGGCAGGCGGCGGCACCGTTCCGGCGCGCGCTCAAGGTCGCTGGTCGCTCGTCGAATCGCGCTTGGGTTCAGGGCCTGCGATCTCTGCGACGGATCGCGCCAATGCGCTGGCCCACACGCTGTTGCATCGCTATGGCGTGCTGGTGCGCGAGGCGCCCGAAGCAGAGAGCGTCAGCGGCGGATTCAGTGCTGTCTACCCGGTTTTGAAGGCGATGGAAGAGAGCGGCCGCGTGCGGCGCGGTATGTTCGTTGCCGGGCTCGGCGCCACTCAATTCGCCGAGCCGGCCGCCCTTGAACTATTGCGCTCGCTTGCCGGAGAGCCTGAATGCGCCGAGGCGGTCGAGCTCGCGGCCACCGATCCCGCGAATCCATGGGGCGCGCTGCTGAAGTGGCCCGAAACCGGCACCGCCCTGACGCGCACCGCGGGCGCGAGCGTAATTCTGGTGAATGGATCGCTCGCCGCTTACCGGCGCGCCGGCAGCACGGAGATTCAGGTGTTCCTGCCTGAGGCTGAACCTGAACGATCCCGAACCGCCGAGGCCGTCGCCGGGTGCCTCGCGAGCCGCGCCCTGCGCGAACACGCGCTTTTCTCGAGCGATCGGGAGCGAGGATTAGAGCGCGATCGTCGACGTGGATTGCTGATCGGCAGAATCAATGGGGAAGTTGCGTCGGCACATCTGCTCGCGCGCGCACTAGAAGAGAAAGGATTCGTGCTCGGTGCGCGAGGCTATCATCGGCCGCGGTCCGTTCCGCAGCCCGCAACCCGAGAAACGCTGCAGCTTTGAGCCGGTGGCACAGGCACTCCTGCCTGTGCGCCCGATTCACGCCCAACTCTAGTGCTTCTGGACACAACCAGGAGTGGCTGTGCCACTGCCGAACCGCACGGGTGCTATATTCCAGAAGATGGCTGTCTCCGCTCATCCAGGTCAGCGGTGGGGCGTGCTGCTGCTCGCGCATGGGGCGCCCGAGCGCGTGGAAGACGTGCCTGCGTTCCTGCTGGAGCTGCGAGGCGGCCGGCCGCTGCCTCCGCAAGCTGTCGAGGAGATCAAGAATCGCTACCGCCTTGTCAGCGAGCGCGAGGGAGGAAGGCCCGGAGAGGCGTCACCCCTCACCTGGCTGACAACGTGCCAGGCCGAGGCACTCCACGAACGGCTGCGGCGGCCGGTGTACGTCGGGATGCGCAACTGGAAGCCGTACATCGCTGAAGCGGTGAGTCTGGCTGCGGCTGACGGAATTGAGCGCCTGACGGCCGTGTGCCTGGCACCGCAGAATTCGCGCACGAGCGTGGGCAAATACCGCGACGTTCTGGAAGAAGCGCGCGCCAGGCTTGCGCCCGGTATGAGCGTCGACTTCATCGAGAGCTGGTACGATCACCCGGGCCTCATCGCTGCTTACGCCGCGCGGCTTGAAACCGCCATCG
>JASHQD010000682.1 GCA_030037755.1 Terriglobia bacterium | reverse complement strand
GTTCTGAGGGCGAAGGCGTAGCAGAGGGGAATGGTCAGCGCGATGCAGAAGGCGAGGTCGTTCGAGTTCTCGTACATGCCGCCGACAAGGCCGTAAACACGCAGATGGGAGGCGCCGGTGAGCAGCGAAATGACAGCGACTACGACCACGCACGCGGCCTGCACGAACAGGAGGCGCCGCAATCTTGCAACGCTGGTGACGACCAGGAAACCGACGACCATGGCCACCATCAGCTTGGCGAAGTCCAAAGATTTCCAGAAGGCGCCGCCGCGCCACACTGGTGAAAATACTGATGAGATCGTCAACAAAACGGTCAAGGCCGCGGTCAGCCAGATCTCCGGGGGGAGGTGCTGGAGTTGGCGCTTGGACCGCCCGATGCTCAGCATCAGCGCTAACGCCGCGAAGATTCCGGAGATCTTTGCCAGTGGTATGACGTGCAGTCCTGGAACCCAATCCTCCGGGCGCGCGCAGTAGATGACGAAGAAGAACAGGAGCCAGAAGTAGGCCCCGCTCAGAGGCTCCTTTTGGGGCGACCCACGCTGTGACTTCGGGGATTCGGCTATAGAAACGTGGTTAACGCTGGCTGTGCGCCGGACGGCGCCAGGGTGAAGCGGTCCGGTGATAGTTCCCATTACGTCAGACCCTCGAGACTCCCCCGGGCGACGACACCGCCCCGCCAACCATGCGGCCGCGCCCAGCTATACCGGCGCATCAACGCCGCCCAAGCACGGTCTCAACACATCTGATTGTAGCATGGCGAATTCGGGCGTCGCTCGACCGGTTGCATCCCATCGTGGCTTATACTCAGTGAGCATGACTGCCGAACCGCAGCCGCCTACCGTAACGCTGACAGTTGACGCGAGCCGGGGCGGGGCCGAAATCATCGATCGCCTCGCTGAAGATTGGCGGCTACTCTTGCAGGAAGCCGAAGACGACCAGCCGTTCTATCGCCCGGAATGGGTCGGGGCGTATGCGCGCGCCTTTGCCCCAAAGAATGATCTGGTGGTGATCACCGCCGGGGCCGGGCGAGATCTCAAAGCCGTCTTACCGCTGGTCGAGGAGCGCCGGCTATACAACGGCGTGCCGTCACGCCGGCTGCGAGCCGCCGTGAACGCGCATCCGGGCCGATTCGAACTGGTCCGAACCGCAGGGCCGGAAGGAGAATCCGCCGTCTCCGCGATCTGGGAGTTCCTGCGCGACTACCCGGGTTGGGATCTGCTCGAATTTCTTTACCTGCCACAAGGCGGCGCGCTCGACCGCATGGTCCGGTTGGCTGCGGCGGACGGATACCCTACGGCCGTGCTGCCGATGCCCTCCCCGCCTTACGTCTCAATGGGGGACTGGACCGATTCAGATTCTCGCTTTTTTGGAATGGAGCACAAGTTTCAGAGAGAACTGCAACGCCGGCTGCGAAAGCTGAAGGAGCAGGGAACGATTGCGTTGGAGAGGGTCGACCGGGCCGACCGTGACGCGCTCGACGAGTTTTACTCCCTCGAGGGCAGCGGGTGGAAAGGCGAGGAGGGCAGCGCGATCAACTCGCATCAGGAGACGAAGCAGTTCTACGACGAAGTCGCGGAATCCGCGGCGAGATTCGGCTATTTCTCGCTTTATCGTCTGCGATTGAACGAGCGGCTGGTGGCGGCGCATCTGGGCCTCAGCTATCGCGGCCGGTACTTTTCTCCTAAAATCGCGTTTGACGAGAGTTTTCGCAAGTTTGGCCCCGGCCATCTGATCGTGCACTACATCTTGCGGGATTGCCGGGAACGCGGCCTCGGCGAGTACGACATCACCGGCGCCGCTGACGAGTGGAAGCTGAGCTGGGCCTCAGGAACACGTGTCCAGAACCACTGCTTTGTGTTTCAGAAGGGCGCCTTCGGCCGGATGCTGCACGCTCTGCAGTTCAGCGTCAAGCCACGGGTGAAGAAGTTGCTTGGTAGGGGATAGGAATGGTGAATAGTGAATGGTGAATTGTGAATGTTGAATAGGGATTCCCACCGTACCCAACATTTACTATCACCATTCGCCACTCTCCGTTCACCCCAACTCCAACCTCCGAACTCATGTCCAAGATCACTGACCATCTGTCGCATGTAACCGAAGTGCTTCTGGGCCGCACGAGTCCTGGACGCGGCGTGACGGTATTCAAGGACGATCGATTCGTAGTGTCATTCCCGCGTTCGGGCAACACCTGGACACGGTTTTTGATCGGCAATCTGGTCCACCCGGAGACCGCCGTCACGTTTGCCAATCTGGAATCGCTTGTCCCGTCCATTTACATCCGTCCGGATCGCATTCTCCGCCGGGTGTCGCGGCCGCGCGTGCTTGCGAGCCACGAGTGCTTCGAGCCGAGGTATCCCAGAGTCATCTACATTGTGCGGGATCCGCGCGACGTCGCCGTCTCCTACTATCATCACAACATCAAGCTCCGGAACCTGCCGGACGGCTATCCCATGGACCAGTACGTCACCCGCTTTATCGCCGCGGACCTGTACGCTCCGATCGACCGCTACGGATCGTGGGGCGATCACGTCCTGAGCTGGCTGGCGCTGCGCGAAGGACAGAGCCGGTTCCTGCTGCTTCGATATGAGGACCTGCTTGCCGGTCCGCAGGTTGAGCTGGCAAAGGCGGCGAGATTTCTCGAAGTTCCCGATGATCCGGAAAGGCTGCGCCGCGCCGCCGAGCTCAGCTCCGCTGCGCGCATGAGGGAGCTGGAAAAATCGCAGCACGATCAATGGGAACAGACAAGCGGCACGCGCCAGGACACCCCCTTTGTCCGGTCGGCGAAATCGGGAGGATGGAAAGACGCGCTGCCGGAGAAATCGATTGCGGAGATCGAAACGGCCTGGGGCGGCGTCATGCGGCGGTTGGGGTATCCGCTAACTATCAAGGCCTGACACCGCAGACCTCCCACATTCACCTACTCGCATTCACATTCACCCTGCCCGGACCGCCCGCCCCCAAAGGCTCGATAGCCGGATGAATCTTCATCGCCAGTTGAAGACATCCAAAAACCGAAACAGGTGTTATGTCTCATTTGAGTCAGGGTCGTCGCAGCGGTTCATCGCGGAAGGTGCTCCGTCGCTTTGTGAAATTGGCGATCCCAAAGCGCGTTGTGCTTGAGATCCTCAGGTATCGAGAATTCCAGCCGCACATGCGCCCCCTATACCTTAGGCTGAGGACGGCGAACGCGCTCGGCATCAGCAAATTGTGGACCCGGAAGGCGCCCGCAACAGCCCGCGCTTTCCTCTTCGTGTGCTTTGGCAATATCATGCGCAGCCCCATGTGCGAAGCTCTCATGGCGCGGTCGATCAGGAATTCTCAATTCCATGTGCGGGTCATGTCGGCCGGGCTGGGCGCGACCCCAGGCACGCCGGCGCATCCCTGGGGGGTGCTGGCGGCGCAAGATTTCGGCATTGACCTGTCGCCGCACCGTGCCCGGCGGTTGACCGCCGAAATGTTGGATCAGGCGGACGTGATATTCGCCATGGATTATCGCAATCAGGTTGAGCTTCTTTCCCGTTTTCCGGCGGCAAGGGACAAGGTCTTCATGTTGAGTGCCTATGCCGGTGGGCGATACCGCTCGACCGAGATCCAGGATCCGTTCTTCGGAGACGAAGACCAAACCAGAAAGTGCTATGCCGTTCTGGAGGGCTGTATCAACAATCTCATTGCCGGGCTGGGAGCCGGCAAGAATCGGGATTTTGGGCTGAGGGGGACTCGGATGAGTGTGAACCTTGAATCCTAAAGCTCCGGTCGCTCCTTTTTCTTCGTTTCTGCCGGGTGCGATTCGCGGCGTCAAAGGTTTCAATGCACGAACAGAGACCTGTCTTCGTCATGGGGGTTGAGCCGCGGATTACGGTGCCGGTCGCCCGTTCGTTGCACCGGTTGGGCGTGCCGGTCTTCGTGGCAAGCACATAGACAGCAGATTCTACCCTCCGTTCGCGCGCGATTGCGCGATTCGTTCGCTGGCCGGACCCGATCGAAAGGCCGGATGACTTCCTGCATGCCGTCTCCGATTGGGTTAAGACCACAGGAGCGGACATATTGATGCCAGCAA
>JASHQD010000681.1 GCA_030037755.1 Terriglobia bacterium | reverse complement strand
CGCATCGCCGTCGCGCGGCGCGATTACAACCAGGCGCTGCAGGACTACAACACCTTCATCGGGATGTTCCCCAATAACGTCTTCGCGGGTTGGGCCGGATTCCACCGCAACGACCACTACTTCCAGGCTTCACAGCAGGCCGAGCAAGCGCCTAAAGTCCAGTTCCCGGGACCTCAGAAATGACGCTCTTGCGGAACACGCGCTGATTCTTGACGAGGCTGTAGCCCAACGACTGATAGAACGCGTGAGCACGCTCGCGGAGGATGTTCGTGCGTGCCGTGAGCGTAACGCAGCCAGCCTCGCGCGCCCATTGCTCCGCGCGCTCGATCAGCAATCGTCCAGCGCCGCGCCCGCGCCAGGCTTCGTCGACGACAATGCCGCCGAGTTCAGCCGTGGCGTCGCTCTCGATGGTGAGTTCTCCGAAGGCGTGAATCCAGCCGATCACCTGCGGATCTGAAGGCGTCGCTCCTGCGCCCACGTCGTGCTCGGCAACAAAGACGGCATGCCCGGGCCGATCGAGCAGCTGCGCCAGGCGCCGCTCGACAGCCGGCAACGGCGAAGGATAGCCGAGCTGGCCGGAGAGCCGCGCCAGCGCTTCGGCGTCTTCAATCCTCGCCGGCCTTATCGCGAGAACCTCACGCGCCTCCGTGTCAGGCTGAACCGCTTGCTCCGCCTTCATCAATTCACCCAGTCGGCGATGAACACGTTGATCTCGTGCGGCGCCTTGGCGTTGCGATTCGAAATGAACACCAGCTTCTTGCCGTCCCAGGAGAACATGGGGAACGCGTTGAAGCCGCCGGTGAACGTCAGAGGTTCGAGGCCGTTGCCGCTGCGATCCACGGTGTACAGTTCGAACTCGCTCGTGGTGGGCTTCTGGTAATTCGACGAAAAAATGATCTGCCGGCTGTCAGGATAGAACGCCGGCGCGAAGCTCGCGCCCGCGAGATGCGTGATCTGCTGCTGACCGGAGCCGTCGGCGCGCATCACGTAGAGGTCCATCTCGAGCGGCGAGACGAGATCGGCCGCGAGCAGCGACTTGTAACGGGCGATTTCATCCGCTTTCTGCGGATGGCGCGCGCGGTAGACGATCCACTGCCCGTCGGGCGAGAAAGTAGGTCCACCGTCGTAGCCTAGTTCGCGAGTGAGCTGCTTCACGTCGCTCCCGTCGGGATTCATGGTGTAGATGTCGAGATCGCCGTCGCGCGAGGAAGTGAAGACGATTTTGCGGCCGTCGGCGGAAATCGTGGCCTCGGCGTTGTACCCCTTCCAGGGCGTCAGTTCCTTGAGGATTTTCCCCGCCGCGGTCGCGTAGTAAATGCGATATGTCGAATAGACGCCCCACACGTAGCCCTTCGAGTAATCGGGACGCGGCGGGCAGGCGGGATCGCCGGCGTGCGTCGAGGCGTACAGGATATGCTTGCCGTCGGGATAGAAGAATCCGCAGGTTGTGCGTCCCTTTCCGGTCGAGACCAGGTGAACGTCCGAACCGTTGGTGTTCATCACGAACATCTGATCGCAGTCGTACGGCGGGCGCGTGGACTGGAAAATCAGGCGGCGGTTATCGTAGCTGAAGTAGGCCTCGGCATTCTGCCCGCCGAAGGTAAGCTGCCGCACATGGCGCAAGTGGACCTCGCGCGGATCGCGCAGGGGATCGTCCGGCGTCCCGTGAACCTGAGGTCCGACGCCGCCGAGGCCGGTGGAAGCGGCGGCCGCTTGGGCGCTGGACTGGGTGCTTTGCCGGCCAAGTTCGCTTGCAGGACTTCTGCGGCCGATCGCGGCCAGCAAAGCGGAGAATCCGAGCAGGATTACGAAGGCGGCGACCAGGAAACGCTTGGCGCGATTGTTTTTCATAAGATCACGAAGTCAGAACTTGTAGCGGCGGTGTCCTCACCGCCGCAAAGCTCTTGATCCCCGGCGTCCGGTGCTGCCGCGAACGGCGGTGAGGACACCGCCGCTACAGCCCCTACGTCGAAATCCGAACACCGCGTGCGGCACCCGATTGTCACTTGCAATCCATTTGCAGAATCTGCCCATCGATGCCATCGCCTTCCGAGATTTCCACGCGGCTGTCAGCGCTCGGGCACTTGCGATGCTTCAGGGTGACGTAGTTGCTTCCCGGGAGCACTTCGAGCGCGGCCGTGCCGGTCGCGTCCGTTTCGCCCTTGACGGTTTCGGCTATCTGGCCGTTCGTGTTCAAAGCTTCGATTGCCGCTCCTTCGACCGGATCCCCCGCATTATTCGTCACTCGAAGTAAGACGGGCTTGTGCCAGAGCTGTTTGGCCTGATACAGCTCGGGATCGAGGACCACCAGGTGAACGTTGGCCGTCGCGCCGGTCCCGACGTCCACATGCTCGAATGCCGCGGTCTCATAAGTGGCGGCGGCCCGTCTCGCTGTTACCCAGTAAGTGCCCGTGGGCAGGTGAGGAAACGAAAAGGCGCCGTCCAGGTCAGTGACAATCTGGCTGAGCACGTGGCTCTCGTGATCGCTCAGCGAGACCAGGATCTCGACCAGAGGGTGGCCGTTGGCATTCGTCACCCTGCCCGCAACGGTACCGGAGGCCGAAGGCGGCGCCGGCTCGAGGTCAACCTCCACCGTGTTGGTCAGCGCCTCACCCTGCCAGATGTCGATTCCGAGATCGTGCGAGAGCGCGTCGCCGTTCGAATAGCTCGCCTGATAGCTCACCGAAAGCTCATACTTGCCCCACACCGGCTGCTTGTTCCCGCCGCCCGCCACGTAACCGGGTTCAAGCGCGATCACCGCTCCTTCCGTGCCGTCGGCGCCGGGCGCAACCGCGACCAGGTGAGGATGAGGCATGTCCACGCTGGCCATCACGGTGCCGTGCGGCCGCTCAGTCCATTCCGGGGCCTGGGCGCGCTCCAAATGCACCACCAGCCGCGATCCGCCGTTCGTCGCGCCCGGTGTGTTTTGATTCCCTTCCGCCGTCCGCGCGCGATCGACAGGATCACGCACGTGCCGATAGAGCCACAGCGGCCGGGATCCGGTATTGTGAAAGCGTAGCACGACGCGCGCCGGGAACGGCTGCGCAATGGTCGGCTGTTCGACCGCCAGTGAGACCGTCAGCGGCGCGGCTGCCGGATTCGCGGCGCCCGCGCCTGCGACAGCGCCCAGCATGGCGGTTAAAGCAATCGAAGCCGCAAAGGATCTCCGCATCTCACCGCCCTACCACAGCACGCCTTCCGGGATCGGCTCGCCGTCCTCCATCGTGCCGTCAACAACCATGCTTGCGACCTCTTGAATATTGCGAAAGGCTTCCTCACTCGTGTTTGCCCAGCTTGCAGCGCCTTCGCTCTCGAGTTCAGGCACGCAGGCGTACCACTTGTCAGCGTCAGGCTCGACAACCACCTTGAAGACGTAGGATTTCATTTCGATCCCCCGCCCGAATCAGTTTGGCGAACCTCCAAGGCTACCCCCTTGCCGCATCATTTGGCGCCTGGATCAGCACGCCTCCAATAACGAGCAACACCGCCGCCGACCCGATCAGCTCGTTGCCCAGGAACACGCCGATGAAGACCAGCGTCAGTGCCGTTTGGGCCAGAACGGCCAGCCCGCACACCAGCACCAGAATCTTGCGCAACTTCGTTTCGGTGAGAGCAGCGAGTAGCGCGACAATCGCGATTACGACCCAGTCCCATCCCACCATGAGAAAAACAGCGCGCAGAGCGGCCTGCAGGTGCACGTCCAGATTCGACGCCGCGAGCGCGCTCGTGAGGGCCGGGTAGGGGCCGAACCAGTGGATCGCGGCGCTGGCAAAGAGCACAATGCTGCCCATCGCAACCAG
>JASHQD010000680.1 GCA_030037755.1 Terriglobia bacterium | reverse complement strand
ACTCGGAAGGTAGACATGGGCGGCCAAGTTGACGATAAACGGGCCACTGATACATACGACCCGCACCGGCTCACTGCGAACCTGCGCGTCGGTTCCGTCATTTAACGCATTCCGTCCGAGCCTCGAGGACCGCCGCGGTCGGCTGGTGTCCCATCGTGATCACACACTCGGATTTCCGCGCCATGCAGCGCGGTCAGATGTCTTTTCGAGTGATGCCTAGTTTCCGCATCTTGAAATTGAGGGTTGTCCGCTTCAGGCCTAATTTCGCGGCGGCACCGGTCGGCCCAGCGATCAGGCCCTTCGTTTCGCGGAGCACTCGCAAGATGTGATCGCGCTCCGCAGCTTGAAGAGAGGTGATCTCGACAGCGTCAGCATCGGGCGGCGGCATCCTGAGTTCTGCCAGCGGAACCTGCAGGTCGGGCCCGCGCGAGAGGATCACTGCACGCTCGATGAAGTTTTCGAGCTCCCGGATATTGCCGGGCCACGACCAGCGCGTGAGCGCGGCCATAATCTCAGGAGCGATGGTGGTGATCCGCTTGTTCATCCGCTGGGCGTATTTCTGGGTGAAGTAGTGGACCAGCAGCGGGATGTCCTCGCCGCGTTCCCGCAGCGGAGGCACACGGATCGGGAAGACCTTCAGGCGGTAGTAAAGATCTATGCGGAACTCACGGTTGGCGATCATCTTGTCGAGATCGCGATTCGTGGCCGCGACCAGCCGCACATCGACCGGAATGGTCCGCGTGCTGCCGAGTCTCTCGAACTCCTTCTCCTGCAGGGCGCGCAGCAGCTTGGGCTGCAACTCCAGAGGAATGTCGCCCACCTCATCCAGAAAGAGCGTGCCCTCGTGGGCCAATTCCAGACGTCCGATTTTCTGGGAGATCGCGCCCGTGAACGCTCCTTTCTCATGCCCGAAAAGCTCGCTCTCCAGCAGACCCGTGGGAATCGCGGCGCAGTTCAGCTTGACGAAGGTCCGGTCGCGGCGGCTGCTCAGGTTATGAATCGCGCGCGCCACCAGTTCTTTGCCGGTTCCGGTCTCACCCTCGATCAGGACCGTGGCGTTCGTGGCCGCGACGGTTTCCACCTGCTTGAGAACGCGCTTCAAGGCCTGGCTCTCGCCCACGATCTCGTCGAAGTTGTACTCGGTCTTGAGTTCTTCCTCGAGATACCGCTTTTCGCCGGCGAGACGGCTGGTGAGGTCGGCAAGTTGCCGGAACGCCTGGGCGTTGTCGATTGTGAGCGCCACTTGATTGGCGACCTGCGTCAGCAGCTGCAAATCCGCGGCATCGAACGCGGCCTCGGCGCGGCTGGCGACGATCAGCGCGCCCAGCGGACGCATCTGGCTGATTAGCGGCAGGATACAAAGCGATTGCACGCCGAGTTCGATCCAGCGATTTAGCGGATCGTGACCCAGATCACCGAATTTCAGGTTATTCAGGATCAGCGATTCCCGCGTGCTGAAGACCCGGCCCGCTGGCGAGTCGGCCACCGGCAGCAGCCATTCCTGCGCCGGCAGCGGGGCATCATCTTTAGATTCAAGAATTTGCAAGCGCAGGGCCTCCGCCGGCGGATCATAGAGCGCCAGGGCCGCGAAGTCATGAGCCTTGACCTGCCGGATGCTCGAGCTGATCGCCGTCAGCAGCTTGCGGATATCGAGACTGGACAGCAGAATGCCCGTAACCTCAAGCACCAGAGCTTCTTGCGCACGTTTGCGCTCAGTTATATCACGCCAGATCATGGCAAATCCGGCGAGTTGCCCGGCGTTGTCGTTTAGCGCCGTAATGATGACATTGGCCCAGAATCGCGACCCATCCTTGCGCAGGCGCCAGTTCTCGAGTTCGACGCGCCCCTCGCGCGACGCCGCGGCAAGTTGGCGTCCTGGCTTGCCGGCGGCCTGATCCTCGGGCGCGTAGAAGCGCGAAAAGTGCTGCCCGATGATCTCTTCGACGCTGTATCCCGTGATGCGTTCGGCGCCGGCGCTCCAGCTCATCACCCGGCCTTCGGTATCGAGCTTGCAGATCACGTAGTCCTTTACGCCTTCCACCAGCGACCGGAAAAGCTGCTCGCTCTGCCGCAGAGCCTCCTCAGAACGCTTGCGTTCCGTGATGTCACGCACCACGGCCAGGACAAGCTGGCTGCTCCCGACCGTGAAAGGGCTCAGCATGATGTCGACGGGGAATTCGGTCCCGTCGCGGCGCCTTCCCACGAGCTGTAAACCCACACCCATAGCCCGCATGTGCGGCGCCGACTCGTAACCGCGCCGGTGAAGGCCGTGCGCCTCGCGGAAACGGCCCGGCATCAGAATCTCCACCGGCTGGCCCAGCAACTCCTCGCGCGAGTAGCCGAAAAGCTGAATTGCACGCGGATTAAGCTGGACGATCTCGCCGCCGCTGCCGGTTACGATCACGGCGTCCGGCGACGACTCGAAGAGGTCCTGGTAGACAGCGGAGTTGGTGAAGTTTGCTACAGAGCCGGTTGACATTACGTACCCGGTTGTAAAATATCACCCGGCAGGGGGAGGGGGCAACCGGAGGGGATCGCGACAGTTAACAGTCGACAGTTAACAGTCGACAGTTAAAGGTCCGGAAGCTTCGAAAGCTCACTCCGGACTGAGCCACCTCGAACTGGACAACTCCGAACTAGCCAACTCCAGACGCGTTTCGGTTCGGAGTGAGCTTTCGGAAATCTCAAACTTTTATTGTCGACTGTCAAGGGTTG
>JASHQD010000679.1 GCA_030037755.1 Terriglobia bacterium | reverse complement strand
AATTCGAGAAAGCCGTGAGCGTCAGCACCACGAGTGAAACGCCAAGCAGCGCCGGCACAACTATAAAGATCATGCCGTAAATCGTGGAGAAGAATCCCGGCTCAAGCGACATCACCCAGTCGATGGCGGCGTAGGTCACGGTGAAAGCGAAGAGCAAAAGACCCGGCCCGCTCAAACGGCGCATGCGATCGAAGTAGCGCGTGGAGCCGCCGCCCGATTCGTCTTCTCGCAGGGACCAGCGGTTGAGCAGGAAAATCCAGAGAAACCAGATGACGAAATAGATGATGGCGCGGATAACCCAGAAGCGGGCGTTCAGATACTCCAGCTTGAAGTGCGTAAGATTCAGGGAGGCTACCAGCACCGGATTCGCCCAGCTGTAGATTGTGGGTACGCTGATGACGATGGGAATGAAGAGAATGGCCATCAGCGGCATCACCCGGGAACCGGCTTCCAGCGGGCGGCGCGCGAGGTATCCCCAACGCCCGGTCACCATGTAGTGAACCATCAAAATCGTCAGGCAGCCCAGCGTCAACGCAAGCCAAAACCAGAACGCCACCAGGTAAGAGTGCAGAAACTGCGTCGGATTCACATACCACCCGATGGCGGAAAGAATCAGGAATATGGCTCCGGCACCGAGAGCGCTGCTCTGCAGGCGGTTCAGTCCAGCTTTGATGGCCTCGTTCATTGTGCCTTTTCCGTCAGTTGCCCGCGCGAGTCCGCGGGCACGTCATTCAATGTCGCGTGCTGGCTGAGTTGCAGCGCCCGGATATACGCTGCGATGCGCCAGCGATCGTCGGGAGCCACGCGGCTCGCGTAGCTGTACATCGCGCCATAACCGTTCGTGATCACATCGAAGAAGTGCCCAACCGGGGCGTTCCGCAGGCGCTCAATATGGTACGAAGGGGGCGCTTGAAATCCCCGCTGCACGATCATCCCGTGCCCGCTGCCGGTGTAATCGTGGCAGGGCGAGCAGTTGACGTTGAAACGCTCCCGCCCGCGTTCCAAATCCGCACGAGTAATCGGAAACGGAAACTCGTTCGAAACCACGCCGTTCACCTTGCCCGTATACCGCAGCTCGTCGGTCCGCAACTGGCCATGGATGACGGTGCCCGGGACCTGGGGCCGCGCCGACCGGCCATCCGGAAAGAACGTACTCGGCGACAGCGGGTCGTATCTGGGATCGACGTGCATGTCTACGCGGCAGCCAATCGCGGAAAGCAGAACCAGCGCGAGCGCAGCCGCCAGTGCGGCCAGCCGGCGAAATCTCGCCGAAGCCGCGCGAGCCTGGCGTCCGTTGAGCACCGCGGGAACCGATTTGGATACGACTTCGTCCATCAAGCTCAACTTTCCACTTCCGTGACGTCCACCGGATTCAGGCCGATCAAAAAGTCCTTCGTCCGGTCGAAATCGAATTTCGGATCGAGCCTTTCGATGCACAAGAAAAACCGGTCCCTCGAGGCCAGATCGAAACGCGGCGCGTTGAAGACCGGGTGATACGGCTTCGGCAGGTCGTTCAACATGATCATGCCAAACACCGCCGTGAGCGCGGAAAACAGGATCGTCAGTTCGAACATGATCGGAATGAACGACGGCCAACTGAAATTGGGTTTGCCGCCAATGTCCATCGGATAGCCGATCACGTTCGGATACGCTTCGAGAACCAGCCCCGTAAGCGTGCCCGTCAGGCCTCCACACAAAACCATGGTCGGCAGCCGGACTTTGTGCGTCGAAGGCATCACGAGTTCAGGCAGCCCCTCAACCGCAAATGGCGAATAGGCGTCCATACGGCGATAGCCTTCGTCGCGCGCGCGCCGGGCAGCCTCGATCACCTGTTCGGGCGTCTCGAACTCAGCCATCAAGCCGTAAAGTACCGGAGGTTTCGCCATTGCCTGATTTCCGTCAGTGTGCCGGTGCCTTCTCGTGCTCTGTCTTATGCACCAGATCGCGCAACTCGTGAATCGCGATCATGGGCATGAAACGAATGAAAAGGTAGAACAGGGTAAAGAACAAGCCAAGCGTTCCGAGGAACGTCATCCAGTCCCAACGCGTGGGGTAGAACATGCCCCAGGACGAGGGAAGGAAATCGCGGTGCAGACTCGTGACGATGATCACAAACCGCTCCAGCCACATGCCTGTCTGAACGACGAGCGAGATTGCGAACAGGAACCACGGGTTCCGCCGGATTTTGGAAATCCAAAGCACCTGCGGACCGATAAGATTGCAGAAAATAAGCGTCCAGAAAACCTTGGCATAGGGCCCGGTCATCCGGTTCATCATCATGTAGCGGTCGTAAGGATTGCCGCTGTAGAAGGCCATGAACGCTTCCATGATGTAGCTGTAAGCCACAACGAGTCCGGTCGCCAGCATGACCTTGCCCATGAAGTCCAGATGCTTCATGGTGATGAAGTCTTCGAGGTGATAGTACTTGCGCAGCGGAATCGCCAGCGTGAGCACCATCGCAAAGCCGGAATAAATGGCGCCCGCGACGAAGTAAGGTGGAAAAATCGTGCTGTGCCACCCGGGAATCACGGCGATTGTGAAGTCGAAGCTCACCACCGTGTGGACCGAGACGACCAGCGGCGTCGAAAGGCCTGCCAGCAGCAACGAACAGGTCTCGTACCGCGACCAGTGCTCGGCCGACCCGCGCCAGCCGAGAGCGATAATGCCGTAGATCATCTTCGTGACGCGCTTCTTGGCGCGATCGCGCAGAGTCGCCAGATCCGGCAGCAGGCCCGTGTACCAGAACAACAGCGAAACCGTCAGGTAGGTGGACACGGCAAAAACGTCCCACACCAGAGGGCTGCGGAACTGCGGCCACACACCCATCGTGTCCGGGTAGGGCAACATCCAGTAGAACAGCCACGGACGGCCCATGTGAGCCAGCGGGAACAGTCCGGCGCAGGCCACGGCGAAAATCGTCATAGCTTCCGCGAAGCGGTTGATGGACGTGCGCCACTTCTGGCGCATCAGCAGCAGGAACGCCGAGATCAGCGTGCCGGCGTGACCGATTCCGATCCACCACACGAAGTTCGTGATGGCGAAGCCCCAGCCAACCGGAATGTTGATGCCCCAAACGCCGACGCCGATGGTGAATACCCACCCGAGAGCGACGTTCAGGACGAACAGCAGTCCGAGGGCGAGGGCGAGGCCGGCGGCCCAGCGGTATCCCACGGGCCACGTCAGCACCATGTCGCTGACACGATCGCTGACAGACCGGTAGGTATGTCCCGGCGCCAGGACTTCGTCGGTCTCGACGACCGCAGTCGACGTCAGCTTGTCGTTTTCAGCCGGATCCATTCGCTATCCCTTGATCTCCGGGTTCGGATTGCGCAGGCGCGCGAGATAAGTCGTCCGCGGCCGGGTGTTCAGTTCCCGCAGCAGTCCGAACTGGCGCGTCTGCGCCTTCAATTTCCGCACGTCGCTATTCAGGTCGTTTATATCGCCAAAAACGATCGCCTTCGTCGGACATGTCTGCTGGCACGCCGTGAGGATCTCGCCATCGTTGATGGTCCGCTCCTCACGTTCCGCAATGATTTCGGTCTCGCGAATCCGCTGGACGCAATAAGTGCATTTCTCCATCACTCCGCGGCTGCGCACGGTGACGTCGGGATTACGAAGCGGGAACAGGCTCGGCGTTGTCCAGTCGGAGTAGAGCTTGAAATTAAACCGGCGGACTTTGTAGGGGCAGTTGTTCGAGCAGTAGCGGGTGCCCACACACCGGTTGTAGATCATCAGGTTCAAGCCCTCGTCATCGTGCATCGTCGCGCCGACCGGGCAGACGTATTCGCAAGGCGCGTTCTCGCAGTGCATGCACGTGACGGGTTCGTTGTACATCTCCGGATCATTGATGTCGCCACGATAGTAAGTATCGACGCGGATCCACTGCATGTCGCGGCCGTTGTCGACTTCATCCTTCCCGACCACCGCGATGTTGTTTTCAGCGTAGCAGGCGACGACGCAGGCATTGCAACCGATGCAGGTGTTCAGATCGATCGACATGCCCCACTGGTAGCCCTTGCGGTAATCGTAGTAGTCCGGGTAAAGCGAGGGCGCCCGCGTGCTCATCTCAGGCGGGTCCTGCGCGAAATCGGGATTTCGCCGAAAGTCCTCGATGGTGCCCACTCGCACCACCTGGCGATCAAAGGCTTGTTCACTCTCCTCGTCGTCAACGTAGCGGCCCTGCTGTTCAATCAAGTGGCTGTTCTGTGTGGTTACGAGGTGGTGCGTCTCGCTGGTCTTGACCACCGAGACGCCCGTGATGATCCAGGGGACCTCCGACGTCCGAATCTCGTAAGCGTTGGCGCCAACATTGGTACCCGATCCAGCCCCGACCGTGCGCCCATACCCAAGGTGCAATGTCAGCGAATTCGCCGCCTGACCGGGTAGAACGAACACCGGAGCGGCGATCTCGCGTCCGTCCACGCGCACTTTGACGATGTCCGCCTGTTTCACGCCCAGTTGTGTGGCGTTTGCCGGGTTCACCAGCAGGGCGTTGTCCCAGGTTAACTTGCTGAAGGGCTGCGGCAGCTCCTGAAGCCACGCATTACTCGCCCAACTGCCGTCCCACACCGAGGGACTCGGGCGCAGCACGAGCTCCATCCCCTCAGGCGCCGGCGAGCCAGCCGCGGGAATCGCGCCGGCCTTCGCTCCGCCGGCGCGCGCCGGATAAGCCGTGCCCGCGATCGTACCGTTGTTGAGCGAGGTCTCCCAAAAATCCTCGAAATTTCCTGCAACGGGCAGGTGGGCGGCCGTCGCCTGGTTCTGCCAGTAGTCGCGAACCATATCGTGGCCGGAAGCGTAAGTCTGACCACGCAGGATCGCGACCATTTCGAGCATGCTTTTGCCGCCATAAAGCGGCGAGATCAGCGGCTGGACGACGCTCACCGTGCCGTCGTGCCCGCGAACGTCGCCCCAGGCTTCCAGATAATGCGCTTCGGGAATGTGCCACTGGCATTGTGCCGCGGTCTCATCGTGGAAAATACCAAGGTGGACGCGGAAGTTTACCTTCTGCATTGCGGCCAGAAAGGGGACGTCCGCCGGCGCGCTGTAAACCGGGTTCACGCCCATCACAATCAGCGTCCGGACGCTGCCCGAGTCCATGGCCGCTACAAGTTCCTTGAGCGACTTGGTTTCGTCGGTGGCATTCGCTTCCACCGGAACGGTGTAAGTCACGGTCTGATCCGCGCTGCCCAGCGCCTCGTTCATCGCGTGGACAACCGCATGAACAGCGGGCGGTTGAATGTCACCGGTGACAACGAGGCTGGCTCCACGATGCGCCTTGAGATCATTCGCAACCGCGTTGATCCAGTCGGCAGGCACGCCCGCAGGCGGATTGGAAGATCCCGCACCTGCTACTCCCACGGCTGCAGCGATCGCGCGCGCCAGAGCCTCCACGTCGCAGGAACGCACCTGCAACCGATGATCAGCCAGCGACCCGGTGATCGAAGGCCCGCTCTCGGCCACGTAGAGCCGATTTGTTCTGGCGCCGGGATCCGGCATGCGGCGACGGCTGGCGAAATCGCGCGCATAGCGAACACTTCCCGGCTCGGCGAACATGAAATCGGAATCGAGGCTCAGGATGACGTCCGCTTTCTCCAGGTGGTAGACGCTGTTCGTGTACTGCCCGAAGGCAAGCCGCGAGCCCTCGCGCACCGAGTCGCGTCCGCAGGGTTCGTACTGATGCCAGATCGCGCGGGGGAAATCTTTAAGCAGGCCCTGAATCTGATCTGCAAGGGTAGGTGAACTGATCGTTCCGGTGAGAATCCGCAGACCCGTGCCGCCGGTCGAGCGCTCATCGGCAAGATGATCTCCGAGCTCGGCAATGAACTCCTCCCAGGTCGCCACGCGTCCGAAATGGCTCGGGACCTGCGAGCGGTCAGGGTCATAGAGAGTCAGCACCGACGCCTGGCCGAACAAATTCATCGAACCGAGACTCGAAGGATGTCCCGGATTTCCTTCCACCTTGGTGGGCCGGCCCAGGTGGCTCTCGACCAGCATGCCGCTGCCCACACCCATGAACGGCATCGCGGTCGCGAAGAACACCGGAATCCCCGGCACGAACTCTTCGGGCTGCCGCACGTAGGGCACGATTTTCTCAGTAGGCAGCTTGGTGCAGGCTGTCGCTCCGGCGAGGCCTGCCGAAGCGCCCATCAACTTCAGAATGTCGCGGCGAGTCAAACCGCCGCCCCCGGTGAGAGCCTTGGGGACGCGCCCTTCAGGGTATTCGTACTTCAAACCCTTCTGGTAGGCGGGAGCTCCCTCGAACTCGTCCAGGCTGCGCCAGAAGCGCTTTTGCGTGCCTTCGGGTTTGGGCCCTATCTGGACCAGCTTGGAGGCCGACATTTCCTTTTTGGCTTCGTTCATCAAATCCCGATTCCTAGCGGTGACACGTGTCGCATCGCGTCCACGTGTGGATCTTGTATTCCGCCACGAGCTTGCGGCCAAGCTCGGCCTGATTCTTGGGCGGATGGTAAACCGGCAGGAACACGTCCTCGCGCGGGCGCACGTAATCCTGCGGATGCTTGTGGCAGTTGATGCACCATCTCATGTAGAGAGTGTTCTGTTTCCAGGTGATGGGCATGTCGCCCAGTTCGCCATGGCACGTGGTGCAGCCGATTCCCTGCTTTACGTGGATGCTGTGGTTGAAATAAACAAAGTCAGGAAGCGCATTCACCCGCGTCCATTCGAGTGATTTTCCCGTCGCATAGCTCGCGCGTACCGGTTCCAGCATCACGCTGTTGGTCCAGATCTGCGAGTGGCAGGTCATGCATGTCTCGGTGGGGGGCAACCCCGCGAATGATGAGGTTTCCACCGAGGTGTGGCAATAGCGGCAGTCGATGCCGTCATCAACGGTGTGATGTTTGTGGCTGAAAGGCACAGGCTGGAGAGGCTGCAGCATGGCCCGCGTGTAGTACGGCGAATTGTTTACCGCCCACGCGAAATAGAAGAATCCGCCGATTAGCACCACAACTCCCACGATGCTGACGCGGGAGATGGTATTCATGCTGCGATGAAAGACCTGGGGCATTACCGACCTTTTTATGGAACCGCGTGAACAATCCGGGCGCTGGTTACCGGCGGCCCGAAACTCTAGAGCTTCAACAGAACGGGGTCTTTGGGTGGACCCATCACACGCGCTTCCGGCGTCCGCGATCGCCCTCCGGAACAGCGCGCGTGAAAGTTTCGAATGAGCGATGTTAGTGCGTTGCCTGTTGCTCTGTCAACAGAAACCGGTCGAAAAAATCGTACCCTTGGCGCGAGCCAGTAATCCGCAGTATAGCAAGCACCACACGCGTGTCAATGTTGACGACGCAAGTAAAAACGTGCGGAGATAAACCACATCGTCAAGCAGTCACATTTCTAAACAAAAGCAACCGCATTTGATGCGGCAAGCACCTGCACAGGATTCAGTTCTGGGGAGAATTGAGCCGGACCCAGCTTCGCGTGGAACTCGTGATCTTCGACTTTTGACCTCGAGTCTCGATGCTTCCTCTGCCTTCCCGGCGCGCCCCTGTCGCACTATTGGCCGATTCTCATCGCCGGCTCCGCCACGCCGAGACTCTCCTCTTCAGCAAGGCGCTCGCCATGGTCTGCGCCGCCGCGGCTCAGCCAGCGCTGGAGCCAGCCCAAGTAGATGTAATAAACAGGAGTGATGTAAAGGGTCAAAGCCTGCGATACCAGGAGGCCGCCGACCACAGCGAGACCCAGCGGCCGCCGCGATTCCGCGCCGGCTCCGAACCCGAGCGCGATCGGCAAGGTCGCCATGAGCGCGGCCATGGTAGTCATCATGATCGGGCGGAAGCGAATCAGGCAGCCCTGATAGATGGCCTCTTGCGGCGACTTGCCCTCTTTGCGTTCGGCTTCCAGGGCGAAGTCAATCATCATGATGGCATTCTTCTTCACGATTCCGATCAGCATGATCAGACCAACGAAGCCATACAGGTTCAGCGGATACGTAAACAGCATCAGCGTGACGATGGCGCCGAACCCCGCCGACGGCAGGCCGGAGAGGATTGTCAAGGGGTGGATAAAGCTTTCGTACAGGATGCCGAGCACGATGTAGATCACCACCACGGCCATCAACAGCAGCAGGCCAAGACCGGTGAGCGAATTCTCAAATGCCTCGGCCTCGCCCTGGAAGCTGCCCGTGATGCCCGCCGGCAGCGTCGCCTTGGCGAGATCCTCGACCTCAGTGACCGCCGTTCCCAATGCCACGCCGGGCTTAAGTCCGAAGCTGAGGGTCACGGAAGGAAGCTGGCCGGTGTGATTCACCGCCAGCGGCCCCAGGTTCTGCGTCATCTTGGAAACTGCGTCGAGCGGCACCAGATTGCCATTCGACGAGCGGATGTAGAGCATCTTCAGCACGTCCGGATCGCGCTGGTACTGAGGCTCAAGCTCGGTAATGACCCAATAATCGTCTTCAGGCCGGTAGATTGTCGACACCTGGCGGTCGCCATATGAGCTGGCCAGCGCGTCTTCCACCTGGTAGGCCGAGACGCCCAGCGCCGCGGCCTTGTCGCGGTCGATCTCGACGTTGACCTGCGGATTGGCGATCTGCAGATCGCTGTTCACGCCCACCAGATCGGTCAGCTGCGCCATCTTCTGCTCGAGCACCATCGATTGCGCGTAGAGCTGCTGCGTGTCAGTGCCCTGCAGCGTGAACTGGTAGGGCGCATTGGTCAGGCGGCCGCCGATCTGAATGGGCGGGGGATTCTGCAGGAACGCCATGATGCCCGGCACGCCCAGAAACAGCTTGGGCGTGAGCTCGTGCATCACGTCGTCGGTGCTCATGTGCTTGGGCGAGATGCGATTCAGCAGATCGTAGACCGCCATGGCTCCGGGCACCTTCATGATGCCTTCGAGCGGCGGGGGCGGAGCAAGCTGCCGCTGGTCTTCGGGCCTTAGATGGCAGAAGAAAATCCCCGTGTTGCTGGCGAAGCCGGCAAACCCGGCGCCGGCCATCCCCATGGTGGTGTCAACGTTGGGATCGTGGTTCACAATGTCGAGAACGGCGCGCTGGTGGGCGCGCATGGCGTCAACCGAGATTCCCTGCTGTGCCTGCGTGAAGCCGATCAGGAAGCCGGAGTCCTCGCTGGAGAGGAAGGCCTTGGGGACCAGACCGAAAACGTACACGGTTGCCCCGAGCAGCAGGAACGAGAACATCAGCGTGATGAAGCGATGCCGCAGCACGGCGCGCAGCGTGTGGTCGTAGCCGCGCGTGAACCACTGGTGGGCGTTCTCAAATGCGTTGTAGAGCCAGCCGTGGCCCTGTTCCGAGGGTGGCCGCAGGAACCGGCTGCACAGCATCGGCGTCAGCGTGAGGGAGACGAAACCCGAGACCAGCACCGCTGAGGTAATGGTTACCGCAAACTCGTGCATGATGCGCCCGATGATCCCGCCCAGGAACAACACCGGAATGAACACGGCCGCGAGCGACAGCGTCATCGACATGATCGTGAAACTGATCTGCCGCGACCCGTTGCGCGCCGCCTCCCACACACCCTGGCCCATTTCCATGTGGCGCACGATGTTTTCGAGCATCAC
>JASHQD010000678.1 GCA_030037755.1 Terriglobia bacterium | reverse complement strand
CACGGCCAAGATGGCCGTGCCATATAGCAGCGGGAGGCGCAAGAGCGCTTGAATCCCGGGGGCCGGGAAGGGCGCTGTGAGCGCAGAGAACACTGAACAGGGACTGCCGCAGAGGCCTGGATTGCTTCGGAGATTCGCGGAGCTGGTTCGCTCGCGTGTCCGTATGCATCGGGAGGAGAGGTTCGTCGCCCGCATGGTCCGCATGATGATGTCCCGGCGTTAGAGCCGGGCGGTCGCGTTGCTCGCTTGACAATCGCTTCAGCGCGCAGCATGATGACAAGTCGAAAGGGCCATAGAGGGGGGTAACCTCACATCAGCCGCTCGGTGCAGTTGGGCCCGAACGCTTGATCCTCCCGGAACGCCCGATATCTCCTTGATCAGGCCGCATTCGGCAGAGCCGATTACGTGCCAGAGTGTGCAAGGCTCGTGCGACTTCTCTCCAAAGTCGTCTGGTCCGAGGGCATGTATCTCGGACCGCATCACCTGCAGGCGCAGAACTCCTACTTCGAAAACCTGACGCAGTTTGCTCTCGGAGCTCTATGGTTTGAAGCTTACGGGCTGATGGATTATCAGCTGGATGCCGACGCGCTGCTGAACGGAACGGTTTCGCTGATCAAGGCGCGGGGCATTTTTGCCGACGGCCTGCCCTTCCACATGCCGGAATTTGACGCGCTTCCGGAACCCCTGAGGATCACCGAGCTGTTCTCGCCGGTCAGCGACAATCTGCCGGTCTGGCTCGTAGTGCCCGCTATGCGGACCGGCGGACTGAATTGCGCGGCTTCGAACGAGTCTGCCAACCATCACCTTCGCTATACGGCTGTCGAGCGCAGCCTGTATGACGAAACAACGGGCCAGGACGAGCGCAAGGTGCGGCTTGGGTCCAAGAATATCCGCCTGGCGGCTGCCGAACCCGCCGACGATCAGGTCGCGTTGCCGCTGGCGCGCGTGGTTCGCGATGGTTCCGGCCACTACGTCTACGATCCGATGTTCGTTCCTCCCTGTCTCAAGATCGAAGCTTCGGAGCGCCTGATGTCAGTGACGCGCCGGCTTGTGGACATCCTGCAGGAGAAGAGTTCGCGGCTTGCGCAAAGCGACTGGGGGAGCGCCGGCCAGGCGGCGGGGTATTCCGCGCGTCAGGTGCTGACTTTCTGGTATCTGCACGCGATCAACTCGGCGCTGGCCGCGCTGCGCCATCTTTGTTTCACCAAGCGAGGCCACCCGGAAGAGCTGTTTGTGGAGTTCTCGCGCCTGGCCGGAGCGCTCTGCACCTTCAAGCTGGAATCTCACCCGTCCAGTTTGCCGGCCTATGACCACAAGAATCTGGGCAAGTGCTTCGAACATCTGGACCGCCATATCCGCGAGCATCTCGAGGCCCTGTTACCCGAAAATTACCTTACCATCCCTCTGAAGTCTCTCGGACCCAACTTTTACGGCGGCAAGGTGGTCGATCAGAGATGCCTGGACCGCGCCCGCTGGATCCTCGGCGTGCGCGCCAACGTGGGTGAAGTGGAATTGACGGCGAAGGTGCCCCAAGTGGTCAAAGTATGCTCGGTGCAGTATATCGCCAAGCTCGTGGAGCGCGCCTTGCCGGGGCTCAGCCTGACGCACTTGCCGGCGCCGCCGGCCGCGGTCTCCAAGGGGCCCGACTTCCAGTATTTCGTTATCGACCGAAGCGGCCCCTGCTGGGAAAACATCGTCCAGAACCGCACCGTGGGAATCCACGTGCCGGACCAACTGCCCAAGCCGGAACTGGACTTGAATGTCCTGTTCGAAACGTAGGGGAATCCTGTGGCCACGCCTCAAAATCTCGCTCTCTCTTTCGAAGAAATGTTCACGGTCATCGTGCGTGTCCGCTCGCACCGCCAGCCCGCGAGCAACGCGGAGGTCTTTCGCGCGCATATTCGAGGACTGCTCAAGACGGCCGAGCGAGGAGCGCTCAGCTCCGGTTATCCTGTCGAAGACTTCCGGCTCGCGGCCTTCGCCGTTGTCGCCTTCCTGGACGAATCGCTCAATGCTTCGGGCGATGCGGTCTTCGGCGACTGGCGGCGGCTCCCGCTGCAGCAGGAGCTTTTCAAGACCGGCAACGCCGGTGAGGAGTTCTTCAAGTATCTCGAGGGCGTACTGAAGCGCAGAGACACGCCGCAGCTGGCCGATCTCTTGGAGGTCTTCGAGCTGTGTCTCTTATTGGGATTTCAAGGCAAGGGCAGCGCTGAATTCCTTCGAACTTACAAGGAAGGTGTAGCGGAGCGCATTCGCCGGATCCGGGGCGCGGCCAAGCCGCTCTCCACGTCCTGGGCTCCGAGCGTGGGCTCGGTTCCTGCGCCCGGACCCGACCCGTGGGTGCGGCGATTGGCCGTGGCAGCGGCCGGCAGCCTCTGTCTGGCGGTCGTGCTTTTCGTCACCTTCTATCTCCTGCTGCACCAGGGCTAGAAGGCGTCGTAGGATTTCGGCTCGGGAGCCATCAGGCGAATCGTTCTGCTTTTCTTGAACGCTTCTCCTGAATTGCGGGAACTGTCCCGTGGGGACGGGTCATGTATCTTTCTCCGAAGGCGTTAATCGGCGGCTTGGCCATGGCGGCCTATACGGGGTTGGTTGTGTGGGTCAGCTCGACACTCGGGCTGCCCAGCAATAAAGCCTGGTTGCTACGAATCGTCCTGATTGCGATCGGTTTGATCGCTTTGGGCGTCATCCTCTGGGTTATCAAGGTGAAGAAAGCCAAACCCAAGCCGGCAGACGAGGCCGCGCAGCCGGCGGCCGGCGGGAGTCCGGACGAGATCGATTATCTTGTCGGCATCGCCGAGGACAAGCTGAAGAGCGCAAAACTCGCCAAAGGACGAATCGGCACGCTGCCGGCGCTGCTGCTGGTCGGCGAGGCTGGATCGGGGAAGACTTCCGTTGCCCTCAATTGCGGATTGGATCCCGAGCATCTGGCAGGACAGATATTCCAGGGCGACGCGGTAGCGGCGACCGACTCCATCAACCTCTGGTTCGCACGTCGCGCGATCCTGGTGGAAGCCGCGGAATCCGTGCTGAGCGATCCGGGCCGCTGGGCGCGCCTGGTGCGTCGCGTAGCGCCGGCCCGGCTGGGATCGGTGTTCGGCGGAGGAGGACAAGCGCCGCGCGCGCTCGTGGTCTGCTTCGATTGCGAGAGTTTCAAGACCGCCTCAGTCGATGCGATTACCTCTCGCGCGCGAAATCTCCAGGCCCGGCTCCGCGAGGCATCGGAGATTCTCGGGACCAGCCTTCCGGTTTACGTCTTCTTCACCCGGGCCGATTCCCTGCCCTTCTTCGGCGAGTACGTCGCGGGTCTCAGCGATCCGGAAGCCGGGCAGGTCCTTGGCGTGACGCTTCCCGTTCAGGACTATCGCACGGGGCTGTATGTTCAAGATCAGACGAACCGGCTCAATGCGGCATATGAGGGAATCTTCAAGTCGCTCGATGAGCATCGGGCGGACTATCTGGCCCGTGAGCAGGATCCGGAGCGGCTGCCCGGAATCTACGAGTTTCCGCGCGAGTTTCGG
>JASHQD010000677.1 GCA_030037755.1 Terriglobia bacterium | reverse complement strand
TCGAAGCTCCAGACCATTCAGGACGTCACGCAGCCTGGGCAGGTGCAGTGGCTGAACCCGGCGGCGTTCCAGTCCGTCATCGACCCAACCAACAACACCTGTATCGGAGGTGGCAGTATCGCCGGCGAGGGCAATACACCGGCCAACTGCCAGTATGGGTCAATCGCGCGCAACTCGCTGTTCGGTCCCGGCTTCTTCTGGAGCGACTTCTTCCTCACGAAGCGCTTCAAGCTGACCGAGCGCGTGGCGCTGCGCATCGACGGGCAATTCTACAACGTGTTCAACCATCCCAACTTTAAGATCGGCAGCAACCCGACGGCGGGTGTTCCGGGCTACCTCAGCAGCTGCACGCCAACATCGTGCTCACTGGCGGGCTTCGGCACCAGCAACTCTGAAATCACGCCTCCGACCGGGCTGCTGGGATCGGGCCTGGGCGGCGACAACGCGGTGCGCATGATCTCATTCCAGGCGCGCCTGGAGTTCTAAACCGTAGGGACGGACCTGTGGTTCGCCCCGAAATCAACTTTGATCGCAGTTCAGAAGGGGCGGGTTCGAAACCCGCCCCTTTTTGTTTTGCGGCCTCACGCGGATTGCATCAGGGCGTTTCGCGAACCGCGGGACAAGTCGCGCGAATGGCGATGCGTCCTGCAAGGGGTTTACAAGGCAACTTCTTGGACTTAGAATAGGCTCAAATCACCTGAGAGGTGAAACCATGAAACGTAAGATCGTCGTGATCGTCGCGGGCCTGCTTATCGCCGCCTTGCCCGCCGTTGGCAACTGCAAGAAGCTGTCGGGCCAGGTTCTGGATCAGCAGGCGTTTCGCAACGTGCACACGTACTGCATTCAAACGCAGGACCTGGGCTCGCACTACGCGTCCATGGTCGATGGCTTCTTTAAGGAGCAGGACAAGGCGAATAGCATGGTGAATCAATTGCCGTGGAAGAAGGTGGGCGATTGCAGCCAGGCCGATGCCGTCATGAGTTTCAAGTTCTCAGAGACCGAGGAGCCAGCCCAGGCCACGGCGGGAGGCAATTTACAGACCGGAGCCACCATGGGAACCATGAATACCACGTGGTTTCAGGTCACGGCGGTGGTCTCAAATCGATCTGACCAGAAGCCAATCTACCAAGTGGAGGGGCCGCGGGCCACAGAGCGCGGCGAGCGCGCGATGGAGAAAACATTCAAGGAACTTGGGAAGGATCTAAAGTCGGTTGAATAGTTCGTCCCGCGACGCCGCTGGGCCGGGGGTGAGGATTATGAAACGCATTTTTACAGCTTTCCTTATTGCCGGAATTCTGATCGGAGCAGGCTCGCTCTCCGCAAAAAAGACGAAAGTGAGCGGCCAGGTTCTGGATCAGCAGGCGTTTCGAGGCGTGCACACATACTGCATTCAAACTCATGACCTGGGCTCGCACTATGAACCCATGGTGGAGAGCTTCTTCAAGGAGCAGGACAGGCCCGGCAGCCTCGTGAGTGAATTGCCATGGAAGAAAGTGGACGATTGCAGCAAGGCGGATGCTGTGATGAGCTTCAAGTTCTCCGAAACTTCGGAACCCTCCAACGCCACGGCCGGAGGCAGCCTCTACGCGGGCGCGTCCATGGGAACGATGAATACATCGTGGTTCCAGGTCACAGCCGTTGTCTCAAGCCACGACGACAAGCCGATTTATCAGGTCGAAGGGCAGCGGGCGCCGGAGCGCGGCGAGCGCGCCATGGAGAAGACATTCAAAGAGCTTGCCAACGATCTGAAGTCCATCGAGTAGTTTCCCCCGGGATGGCGCTGGGACCAGAAACCCATTTTACAGGTTCAGGGGCCCGAGCGCCGGAGCGCGGCGAACGCGCAGTCGAAAAGACGTTCCGCAAGCTGGCGAAGGACCTCAAATCGAGGGAGTAGTCAGCCCGTCGTGAGTACATCAGCTTGTCAGTAGTCGGCCGACCGGGTTATAACGGTGGGGCGAACTGACCTACTGACGTACTGAGGCACTGAAGCACTGAAGTACTGACAATTGACATCTCCTCTCGAACCCCCGACAATCGTATTTGCGCGTTGGCGTTCACACATCCATCGCCGGGGGCCTCGAGAACGCCGCCCACAGAGCGCATCAGATCGGCTGCGACGCATTTCAGATGTTTTCGGCGAACCCGCGCGGATGGCGGACCGTCGAGCTGTCGGCAGCGGCGTGTGAGGCATTTCGCGAGGCCCGGTCCCGTTTCACGCTGGCCCCGGTTGCGATTCACGCCAACTACCTGATCAATCTGGCGTCGTCGGATGCCGTCATCGGCGCGCTTTCCGTGGCCGCGTTTCGATCCGAAATCGAACGCGCCGTGGCCTTGGGCGCAGACTATCTGGTGGTGCATCCGGGATGCGCCAAGGACAGCGAACGTAAGCTGGCCTGCCGGACGGTGGTTGATTCCGTGGCCAGGGCGCTGACCGATTTCAAGCCAGCCGGCCTGACGCGCTGCAGCGGCGGCGTCCTCACCGCCGAACGAACCGGTGCTTTGGACGCGGCGGTGGTGACACCGTCGCTACAGCGTGTTCTGAACGGTGGCCCTTTGATGCTGCTCCTCGAGAACACCGCCGGCCAAGGGACGTCGCTCGGCGCGGATCTCGACGAGTTGGCGGAAATCCTGGCAGGCGTCTCGCGGCTGATGCCTTCGGGCGTTTGCCTGGATACGGCGCATTTGTTTGCGGCGGGCTATCCCGTGCACACGGCGCGCGGTCTCGGCGTGACGATCCGTCGGATTGAAGCGAGCGTCGGTCTGGCGAACGTCCGGCTGATCCATGCCAACGATTCGAAGACGCCGCTCGGATCGCACGTGGATCGGCACCAGCATATCGGGCGCGGGCATATCGGGCATGACGGATTCAAGCGCATCGTACGGCATCCGAAACTGCGACGGATTCCGTTTATCTGCGAGACGCCCATCGACAAGCCGGGAGACGATCGGCGGAACGTTCGGGTGATCCGGTCTCTTGCCGCGGATTAGTCTTGGCTGGAGAGTTATCTGCGTATCCGAGTGTTCGTAGATCGTGAATCGTTGATCGTAGACTCACAACGCCGGTTTTATAGCGGCGATCTACGCTGCACGAACCACACTCTGCGAACTGACAAACTGAAGAACTGACGGACTGAGAAACTGACTTGGAGTACGACCCTCAACAAATCGAGAAGAAGTGGCAGGAGCGCTGGGCCCGGGAGCATTTGTTCGAGACGGAGCCTGACCCGGCGCGGCGGGAGTACTACGTTCTGGAGATGCTGCCCTATCCTTCCGGCGACATCCACATGGGCCACGTGCGCAACTACTCGATCGGCGACGCGCTGGCCCGGTATGTGCGTATGAAGGGTTACAACGTCCTGCATCCGATCGGCTGGGACGCCTTCGGTTTGCCCGCCGAGAACGCGGCCATCAAGAGCGGACGCCATCCGTCGGAGTTCACTTTCAGTTACATCGACCGCATGCGCGGCCAATTGCAGCGGCTCGGCTTCAGCTACGACTGGCGCCGCGAAGTGACCACCTGCGTCGCGGAGTACTATCGCTGGAATCAGTGGTTCTTCATCAAGATGTTCGAGCACGGGCTCGCGTATCGCAAGCAAGCCCGGGTGAACTGGTGCACGAAATGTGAGACCGTGCTGGCGAACGAGCAGGTGGTGGACGGCTGCTGCTGGCGGCACGAAGATACGCCGGTCGAAGAGCGCGAGCTCGAGCAGTGGTTCCTGAAGACCACGGCGTATGCGGACCAGCTTCTGGATGACATGAAGGACCTGCGCTGGCCCGAGCGCGTGCTGACCATGCAGCGGAACTGGATCGGCAAGTCGGTCGGGTCAGAGGTGGACTTCGACGTTGACGGGTTGGAGGAATCGATCCGGATTTTCACCACCCGGATCGACACCATCTATGGCTGCACCGCGCTGTTCCTGGCCGCCGAGCACCCGCTGATCGAGAAACTGATCGCAGCCTCGGAACAGCCTGAGGAATTGGCGCGCGAGGTGGAGCGCATCAAGGCGTCATCGGTGCAGGCGCGGGTCGAGGTCAATCTCAAGAAGGAAGGCGCGCCCACGGGATTCAAGGCGCGCAATCCGTTCAACGGCGCCGACGTGCCGATCTGGATCGCGAATTTCGTGCTGATGGGTTACGGCACTGGCGCCGTTATGGCCGTGCCGGCGCACGACGAGCGCGATTTCGAGTTCTGCTCGGAGTATGGCCTGCCCATCCGCACCGTGATCGTTCCGGAAAATACGGCGGTCGATGAGGCCGCGGCGAGCGATGCCCGCGCGGATGCGTTCACCGAATACGGCGTGCTGGTGAACTCCGGTGCTTACAGCGGATTGCGCTCGGAGGAAGCTATAACGCGCATGACCGACGACGCCGAGAAGCGCGGCTTCGGCAAGCGCAAGGTCTATTTCCGTCTCCGCGATTGGGGCGTTTCCCGCCAGCGGTATTGGGGCACGCCGATTCCCATGATCTACTGCAACGCCTGCGGAATCGTGCCCGTCCCGGAGCAGGATCTGCCCGTCGTGCTGCCGCGCAACGTGAAGCTGACCGGCGAGGGTCGCGCGGCGCTGGCGACCGTGCCCGAATTCGTTGACGTGAAGTGTCCGAAGTGCGGCGGCCCGGCGCGCCGCGAGACGGACACCATGGACACCTTCGTCGATTCGTCATGGTACTTCTATCGCTACACCGATCCCACGATCTCGACAGCGCCTTTCGATCGCGCTGCGGTGAAGTACTGGTTTCCGGTCGATCAATATATCGGCGGCATCGAGCACGCCATCCTGCACCTGATCTACATGCGGTTCTGGACCAAGGTCATGCGCGACATCGGGCTGGTGGACTTCGCGGAGCCGGTGACGCGCCTGTTCAACCAGGGCATGGTGATTAAAGACGGCGCCAAAATGTCGAAGTCGAAAGGCAACGTGGTCGATCCGGTCGCGATGTGCGCGCGCTACGGCGCGGACACGGTCCGCCTGTACATGCTGTTCGCCGCGCCGCCCGAGAAGGATCTGGAGTGGAGCGATCAGGGCATCGAGGGCGCATTTCGCTTTCTGAATCGCGTGTATCGCATGGTCGCGCGCTATGCGGACCGCATACGCAGCGTCTCGACTGACGACGCCGTTGTCGCGAACGCCGCGGGCTCGCTAAGTCCGGAGGAGCGCCGGCTGCTGCGCAAGGCTCATCAGACCCTGAAACACGTCGGCGATGACATGGAGGAGCGCTGGCACTTTAATACCGACGTCGCGCTGATCATGGAACTGGCCAATGAGATCGGCGATCTCGGGCCGGCGATCGAATCCGGCGCGGTGCGCGCCGAGGTGCTGAAGTCCGGGCTTGATATGCTGGTGCTGATGCTGGCGCTCTTCACGCCGCATATCGCCGACGAGTTGTGGGAAACGCTCGGACATCAGACGTCCGCGCTGCTGGTTCCGTGGCCTGCCGTTGATCCGGCGCTGGCTGCGGAAGAAGAACTTGAGATACCCGTACAGGTAAATGGCAAGCTCCGCGCGCGAATCCGCGTGCCGGCCACGGCAAGCGACGATGAAATCCGCACACTGGCGCTGGCCGAAACCAAGGTGCGCGAGTTTACGGAAGGCCGGCAGATCGCGAAGGTTGTTATCGTACCGAAGAAGCTCGTCAATGTGGTGGTCAAATGATGGACTCATTGATTCATTGAATCATTGCCTCAATGTTCGTCTCGAATGAGCCAATGAGCCAATGAGCCAATTGAGCCAATGGCTCAGTTCAATGGAACATCCGCAACCAATCCTCGTTCTGGACTTCGGCTCCCAGTACACTCAGCTGATCGCGCGGCGGATCCGCGAGATGCAGGTGTACTCGGTCATCGTGCCCTGCCACATTCCCTTTGACGACCTCGTCCGGATGAAGCCGCAGGCGCTGATTCTCTCCGGCGGGCCGTGTTCAGTCTACGATCCGGCGTCGCCGACGGCTGACGAGCGCATTTTCAGCCTTGGGCTGCCGGTACTCGGGATCTGTTACGGTCTGCAGTTCATCTCCCACAAGCTGGGCGGCAAGGTGGAGCCGGCATCGCGGCGCGAGTACGGGTTCGCGCAGCTCGAACTCGATGCGTCGGGCGGCTTTCTGGCCGGCCTGCCCTCGCCCTTGCGAGTCTGGAACAGCCACGGCGACCACATTGCGGAAGTCCCACCGGGATTCCGGGTGACGGGCCGGACCGAGAACGCGGTCTCCGTCATCGAGAATCCGGAAGCGCGCATCTACGCGCTCGAATTCCATCCTGAAGTGCACCACACTGACCGCGGCACCGAGGTCCTGCGGCGCTTCGTGTTCGAGGTCGCCGGCGCGCAGCCGAACTGGTTTCCGCGATCTTTCGTGGATCAGACGGTGGAACAGATCCGGCAACAGGTGGGCGACGGGCACGCGCTTTGCGCACTCTCCGGCGGCGTCGACTCGGCCGTGGCGGCTACACTGGTGGGCCGTGCTCTGGGCGATCGCCTCACCTGCGTGTTCGTCAACAACGGCCTGCTGCGCCTGAACGAGTTCGAAGAAGTGGCGGACGCGCTCAGCCAGCAGGGTCATCTGCGCGTGCGCGCCGTGGATGCATCAGCCCGGTTCCTGAAGCGCCTCGAGAACGTTGTCGATCCCGAGCAGAAGCGGAAGATCATCGGTGAAGAATTCATCCGGGTGTTCGAAGAGGAAGCGCGGAGACTGGGCGAGGTCGGATTCCTGGTGCAGGGGACGCTTTACCCGGACGTGATCGAATCGGTCTCGGTGCGGGGTCCGGCGGCGACGATCAAGAGCCATCACAATGTCGGCGGGCTGCCGCCCGATCTGCAATTCAAGCTGATCGAGCCGTTGCGCGAGCTTTTCAAGGACGAGGTCCGGCGCGTGGGACGCGAGCTCGGGCTCAGCGAGGAAGTGGTCGGACGGCAGCCGTTTCCCGGACCAGGCCTCGCGGTGCGCATCCTGGGCGCGGTTACGCCCGAACGCTTGCGGCTGGTGCGGGAATCGGACGCCATCGTGCAACAGGAGGTCCGGCGTGCCGGACTCTACAACCGGCTGTGGCAATCCTTTGCCGTGCTACTGCCCGTTTCCAGCGTCGGAGTCATGGGCGACGCCCGCACTTACGCCTTTACCATCGCCGTGCGCGCTGTCGAGTCCGAAGACGGCATGACGGCGGACTGGGCCAAGCTGCCGCCCGAGCTGCTCGAGCGCACCGCCACGCGTATCGTCAATGAAGTCAAGGGGATAAATCGGGTCGTCTTCGACATCACGTCGAAACCGCCCGGTACCATCGAGTGGGAATAAAACACCGTCAAACGGAACGACGGATCCTACGCAAGGAGATCAGCGGCTGGCGAGCTTCTGGGCTACGTAAAGCAGCAATTGGTGATCTTTCTCGTCGATGCGTTCGGTCAACCGCTTGACCTTCTCGAGGAATCTAGCCTCGCCCTCGGCTTCAGCCTCTTTCGCCAGTTCCTTGGCGTTCGGCCGCGAGCCCGGCGCGCCATCGCCCTCGTAAAACAGTTCGTAAAGGGGCACTTCCAGAGCAGCCGCCATGCGCTCCAAGGTCTCGAGCGACGGCACCGTATGACCGTTTTCGACGCGCGAGATGTAACAGCGCAGCAATCCCGTGCGGCGCTCGATATCGCCCTGCGACAGGGATGCCTGCTCCCGAAGATCTCGAAGACGTTTCCCAATAAGCATATATCAAGATGATGCTGACACAAAGTAGTTCACCCGTCAACGCAAAACAGGCGGCCGAACGCGAAGGCGGCGTGAGCGGAGTCCCAAAGGTGCGGAGCTCAACTGACCGCTTTGCGGCAGGCAGCCGGCGGTCCCCACGAATCGCTCGCCGGGGTGTAGCCCTGCAAACGATGCCTGCGCAAGGCCTTTCTGCGCACGTCCTGACCAAAGACGTTGTAACCTGAAGATGGCGGGCTTCGTCTTTAGCCTCAGGGAAGGCGAGTCCATGGAAACTCGATGGCCACCCTCGCAAAGGATGACCCGGAAATTGAGTGGATTCGCCGTACCCAAAAGGGCGACGGCGATGCTTATGCTTTGCTGGTCGATCGCTACCAGCGCCGCGTCTTCAGTTTGGTGTATCGTATCCTCCACCGGCGCGAGGAAGTGGAGGAGGTCTCGCAGGAAATCTTCATCAAAGCGTTCCTCGCGATTGGGAACTACCACTTCGACGCTGCGTTTGGCACCTGGTTGATGCGGATCGCCATCAACCACTGCTACGACCAATTGCGGCGGCGGCGATCGTCGCGAGT
>JASHQD010000676.1 GCA_030037755.1 Terriglobia bacterium | reverse complement strand
CCGGAATTCGCCATCTCTGAGCGTTTCAGACGGCACAAGCCGTCTCCCTCTCTTGATAGAGAATCAGCCTGTTGATAGAGAATCAGCCTGAAAAAACGTCCCGACTGAAGCCTAGAACTGTGGACCAGTGAACTGTAGGCTGTCAACTTTGTCTCACAAAGTACTTGACACGTCCAGAATCTGATATATCATGCTCTGCATGGCCCAGCCGCTCCACTTCCGTTCGCACGCTCGGTCGCACCCCCAGCCGGCACCCGGGATTCACGAGCACGCCATCGAGAACCTGCGCTTCATCCGCGAGACCATGGAGCGATCGGGCTCGTTTACGGCCGTTCCCGGATGGGGCGGCGTGGCCATGGGCGTGACGGCGATTGCCGCGGCGGCGCTGGCTGAGCGGGCCTCCAATCCGCGGGCGTGGCTCGTCACCTGGGGAAGCGCGGCGGCCGTCGCGGTTGGGATCGGACTGTGGGCGATCTGGCGCAAGATCCGCGCGGCGCAGCTTCCCATTCTCGGCGGGCCGGCGCAGAAATTCGTCGTCAGCCTCGCACCCCCGATCCTCGCGGGCGGAGTGCTCACCATCGTTCTTTTTCGCGAGGGACTGGTGCGCGATCTGCCGGGACTCTGGTTGATGTGCTACGGCGCAGGCGTGATCACCGGCGGGGCATTCTCAGTCCGGGTGGTGCCGGTTATGGGCGCGTGCCTGATGGCGTGCGGAGCGGCGGCGCTGTTCGCGCCCGCCTCGTGGGGGGATGCTTTCATGGCTTTGGGATTCGGCGGTCTTCAGATCGTTTTCGGAGCTGTCATCGCAAGGAGGTACGGTGGGTAGACAAGGCAATCTCGCGCGAAGGCGCGAGGGAGAAGTGGATTCCCGCTTTCGCGGGAATGACGAGGGCCGCATTCGCGGGAATGACGACGGTGCAGCAGGAAACGGCCAACCGGCAGCCACAAAAGACGCAATTGCTGCGCGGGGACTAGCGGCATCGGCCGAGACGCGCCCGCTGGAACTGGACCGGTTGATCCACGAGCACATCCGGCTCGGAATTGTGAGCGCGCTCGCGGTCAACGATTCGCTCAGCTTCAACGATCTCAAGAAGCTGCTGGCCACGACCGATGGAAACCTGAGCGTGCACGCGCGCAAGCTGGAGGAAGCGGGCTACGTGACCTGCAACAAGTTCTTCGACAAGCGCGTTCCCAAGACGGAGTATCGGCTGACCACGTCCGGCCGTAAGGCGCTGGAACGTTATTTAAATCACATGGAGGCGCTGATTCGCGCCATGCGAGAGCGGTAAAAAAATTTGGGCGGGGACTTTATGATACAAAGTACTCTATTAGCATCTTCCATAACACCTCCGGGTGCCGGCCTGCATGTGGCGATCATCATGGACGGCAGCGGACGCTGGGCCGAGCGGCGCGGCTGGCCGCGGAACGCCGGTCATCGCGCCGGCGAGCGCGCGGTGCGGCGCGTGGTGGAGGCGGCTCGAGGGGCCGGAATCCGCGTCCTGACGCTGTTCGCCTTCTCGGGTGCGAACTGGCGCCGTCCAGCCGCCGAGTCGGCGCGCCTGATGGAAATCTTCCGGGGCTTCTTCACGAGTCAGGTCGCCGCATACCGCTCTCAAAATGTGCGCGTGAGCGTCGTCGGCAGGCGCGATCGCTTGCCGGCCGCGCTGGTTGCATCCATCGAGGAGGTCGAGCGTGAAACTGCGGCCTCGACCGGATTGCATCTCCGCCTGGCCATCGACTATTCGGCCCGCGACGCGATGATCGCGGCCGCGGCGCGCCTGGCCAGGCTTCAGCATCCGGCCGGATCGCATCATCCTGCCGGGTCGTCCGGTGGCACAGGCACTCCTGCCTGTGCGGCCCATCCTGCTGGATCGCGATTTCCCGGTGCCTCTCCTGAACGGAACGCGGAAGCATTCGCGCAGGCGCTCGCCGAGACGATGCATGAGCACGCGCCCGCGCCCGATGTCGATCTGCTGATTCGAACCGGCGGAGAGCAGCGGCTGAGCGATTGCCTGCTGTGGGAGGGCGCTTTCGCGGAGATCGTCTTCAGCGATTGCTTGTGGCCCGATTTTGGGGAGGCGGAGTTCCTGGCCGCAATCGAGGAATTTCATCAGCGCGAGCGGCGGTTTGGCGGGGTTGCAGAGGCGATTGCCGGATGAGGGGTCGGGGGTTAGGGGTTAGGGGTTAGGGGCCAACTGTCAGTACCTCCCGAACGCTTTTTGCGCGGGCGACTGTCAGAGCCTCCCGAACGGGTGAAACTGAATTCATGTCACTGCCAATGCCTCCCGAACGCTTGATCGGAGTCTGGGTCTTAGCCTTGGAAGCGCCTCCGAGGCACGTGATACTCACACGTGCACAACCGCGGTTGGGCGGACGGCTCCCGTCGTCGGAGGGCGTAGAAAGCGATCTGATCCCGATCCAGATCGACCTCGGCCCGAACCAGGCGATAAGGCCAGTTCGCATCCACGTGGAAGCAGCGACCCATCAGCTGCACGTGTCCCTGTTCGTTGGTGCGGCGCAAGAAGACCATGCGCCCGTGCAAAGGAGCCTGGGGATCGGCTTGCCAGCCGGAAGGAAACGGACGGCGCGACGGCGCGGCTGTCATCCGTTGCGCGGCTCGCTCCCGGCAGGCCGCGACGTAGCGTGCCGAGCAAGCCTGCAGGGCCGCCAGAGAATCGTGGTGAAAGCGTTCCCAGACCTTCTCCTGCCAGCGGCCGTTGAGACTCTCCACGGCGGCTTGAAATCCCGTTTCCCGGGGCGGAGCAAAAACCGGGGTGACGCCCAGGCTCAGGCAGAGGCGGCTGACCCGCCCGATGGTGTCCGCGAACTGGTGTGCCCCTTGAAAGCGGGTGTCGTTGTCGAACTGAGCGTAGGTCGGCAAGCCGAAGGCGCGCCAATGCTCCACCAAGGCCTCGGCGGCTCGTCGGGCCGTGATCGGACCCTCGGGCCAGGAGGCGATCAGGCCTCCGTGCAAAGAGATGCCGTTCAAGATCTCGACTTGGATTCCGCCTTCGATCACCAAGCCTTCGATGATGTCGAAGCTATCCAACTCACTTCGATCCTGAGCCACATCGGGAAGATACCAGCCCGGGGGAGGAGGGGGCCGGCGCGGCCGCCGACGTCCGTCCAAGGCGCCCCGCCGCTCCAGAATGCGGGCGATGGTTCGCCGCGAGGGCAAGGGGCTGAACTGGCGCGCGCGCAGCTCGCGTTCAATGGCGGCATCCCCATACTCACCCAAGGCGCTGTTCTGTTTGAGCTCGCGGCGAAGGGCCAGAATCAAATCTTCGGTCGCGGAGGCGGTTCGTCGCGTGCGACGAGGAATCGACGGCCGGTTGCTCCAATCGACGCGATCCAGGCGCCGATCGCCGACGCGGTGCACCCAATAGTGCAGTGTTGCCAGGCCCACGCGAAAATGCCGGGCTACGGATCGCAACGATTCGCCACGACGCACAGCGGCCACCATCTCCCTACGCCTCCGCGCTCGAGAGTTTTTGAGTCATATGCAACCTCGTTTTTGGCACCCAGTGTACGCCTCCCGAAACTCCGAAGCGTTCGGGAAGTATTGACAGTTCACCCGTTCGGAAGGCTGACAGTCGCCCGCGCAAAAAGCGTTCGGGAGGTACTGACAGTTGGCCGGTTAGGGGTTAGGCTGGCATGGAATCGAAGCACGGGATCTTTACGATTGCCCTCGCAATTCTCGCCCTGGCGGGAGGAATCTTCCTCGGGTATGCCGATTCCCACAGCGACGATCCAGCGATCACTCTTCTGATTCTCTTCTCGTTCAACTTTGTCCTGGGGGCACTCGGGCGGCGCCGGCCGTGGCTTTGGCCGCTGCTCAGCGGAA
>JASHQD010000675.1 GCA_030037755.1 Terriglobia bacterium | reverse complement strand
AACAGTTCGACTCTGAACCTGGTCGGCGCCACCCTCACCAACTCGGGGACGATTACCGTGAACTCGACCGGAAACTACACGTATCTCAATATCAATGCTTCCGCATTTACCCTGTCGAGCGGCGGCACGGTGACCCTGTCGAACAACGCCGACAACTTCATCACGGCGTCAGCCACTTCCGACATTCTTACGAATCAGGGCACCATCCAGGGATCGGGAAATATCGGCAACGGCGGAATGGGGCTGGTGAACTCCGGTACGATCATTGCCAATCACAACATTCCACTGATTATCGACACCAGCAGCAGTGGATTCAATAACACGGGTACCCTCACCGTGAACGCCGGGGGCGTTCTGGACATAACGACCAATACGAACTTCCAGAACTTCTCCGGAACCACCCTTACCGGAGGCACGTACAACGTGACCGGAACGTTGGAGTTCGGAGCCTCCGGAACCAGCCTTGTGACCAACGCCGCCAACATTACTATGACGGGCACGAGCGCCCAGATCATCGATTCTGCGAATCAGAATGTGCTCGCCGGTTTTGCCATTAACTCAACCGGGGCGAGCTTCGCCCTGGCCGGCGGTGCGAATTTCACCACCGCGGGCAACTTCACCAACAACGGCACGCTGACGATCGGAGCCGGAAGCGCGTTCGACATCAACGGTAGCCTCACGAACCAATCTGGCACCACGTTGAGCGGCGGAACCTACAACGTTACGGGAATTCTAGAGTACAACGGGGCTGATATCGTAACGAACTCCGCCAATATCACCCTGACGGGCAGCGGCGAGATCGAGAACCAGACCGGCGGCAACGCTCTCACCGCATTGGCCACGAACTCGGCGGGCGACAGCCTGACCCTGAACGGCGGCGCCAGCCTCACCACCACGGCCAACTTCACCAATAACGGCACCCTGACCGTCGGGAGCAGCAACAGCACGTTTGATGTGAACGGCAACCTGACGAACATCAGCGGGACGACCATCACGGGCGGCACTTACAATTTGACAGGCGTGTTGAAGGCCAACAACGCCAGCGGAATTACCACCAACACCGCCAACATTACGCTGACGGGGAGCAGCGCAGAGATTGAGAACCAGAGCGGCACAAACGCGCTGACCAGCCTCGCGACTAATTCTTCGGGATCAAGCTTCACCATAACGGGTGGCGCGAATTTCAGCACCGCCGCAGCGTTCACCAACAGCGGCACGCTCACGGTCGGCAGCGGTAGCACCTTCACCTCGAAGGGCAATTACACCAGTACGGGAACGACCACTGTTCAAAGCGGCGGAGCCTTCAGCGGGTCTGCGACGGTCTCGGGCGCCGGCACCTTCACCAATGGCGGTACGCTCGAAGCCACCAGCGGCAAGACCATGACTCTGACGAGTTCCGTTGCTAATACGGGTGGGACCATTCTCGCTTCCGGCAGCGGCACCGAGGTATTGCTTGATGGAGCCACCATCAGCGGCGGGACGCTTACCAGCAAGTCCAGCGGTGTGATCGTGGGTGAGAACAGCGCCACACTCAATGGATCAACCGGCGCGGTCACAATCTCCACCGGCAGCACGCTGGAGGTTAATAACGGCCAGACGCTGAAAGCCAAGGGCACGCTGACGAATAGCGGCGCGATGAGCCTGAACTCCAGCGGAACTGCTACCACGCTTCAAATCACTGCCAACACCACGCTCGGTGGAGCCGGAACCCTGACGCTTTCCAACAGCGCCGATAACATCATTGACGGGTCGACTTCGACCTTCGTGCTGACCAATTCCGGCACGATTCAAGGCGCAGGCGACATCGGCGACGGAGCCATGGGCCTGACGAACAACGGAACCATCAGCGCCAACGACAGCACGGCGCTGATCATCAATACCAGCAGCAGCGGATTTAACAATACCGGAACCCTGAACGTCAGCACCGGCGATACCCTGCAGATGACTGGTACCGGCCCCTTCAAGAACCTCTCCGGCACCACGTTGAGCGGCGGCACCTACAACATCTCAGGGACGATGCAGTACAACAGCACAAGCGATATCGCGACTGACTCCGCCAAGATCACCTTGACGGGTTCCGGGGCCTCGATCCTGGATCAGAACAGCAACAACGCCCTGGCCGGTCTTGCGACCGTGAGTTCGACGGGCAGCCTCACTCTCAATAGCGGGCAGAGTCTGACGAGCAGCGCAACCACCTTCTCGAATGCGGGAACGGTGAGCGTGGGAGCGGGAAGCGGCCTGACACTCAGTGGCGCCTCTGCGGCCTACAGCCAGACCGCAGGTACGACCACAGTCGATGGCACTCTGACGGCTTCGGGCGGAATCACCATTTCCGGTGGTTCGGTGTTCGGCAACGGCGGCACGCTCGCGGGCAACACCACCAACAGCGGAACCTTTAACATTGGCGACGCCGTGATGACCGCCGGTTCGGAATCGATTACCGGCACGTTCACCCAGAACTCCACCGGGGCTCTCGCCATCGATATTGGCGGGACCACGGCGGGTACGCAGTACGACCAGTTGACCGCCAGCGGCGCAGCCACTCTGAATGGCACGCTGAATCTCGATCTGATTAACGGATTCGTGCCGACCTTGACCGAGACATTTGACATCCTGAATGCCAGCTCGATCACGGGGACGTTCGCCACCGTCAACGGCACCGAAATCAACAGCAGCGAGCACTTCGGTGTGGTCTACAACAGCAACAACGTCACGCTCGACGTCCTCTCGGGCCCTGGCGGCACGCCGCCTTGGGGCGGATCCTACGCCAGCAACGGGCAGCTCGGCACCAACGGCTCGCAGGGAAACCCGAGCGGCACTCCGGAGCCGGGCAGTCTGGTGCTGCTAGGCAGCGGTTTGCTGGGCCTGGCTACGCTGGCGCGTCGAAAGGCGCAGGCGGCTGAGCGAAAACGCTAAGCCCGTTCAACACCTGCATGACATCTCGACGTCCGGGGCGGCCTAAGAGTCCGCCCCGTTTTGGATTTGTCGACACTCCTCCTGCCCCCCGCCTCGTGTTTTCCCACAGGTTAGCCCCTTAAAATCAACAAAGCTCGCCAAAAACCGGGCCAAACGAACCCAAATGAAGGCAACTTGACGCCGCGGGCGAGAATCCCAACCCCTCTCAGTGGTTTTAGTGCGGAGACCGGTTTTCGACGACCTTACCTATCTTGTCAATGAAACTGTCGCCCTTTGTCTGCCTCGAATCGCGATGCTAGTATTCGAAGACCCGGAAGTTTTTCAACTCCGGGTGCAGGCCCGGCTGAAAATCTGTAGTTCGACGTCGCGGCCTCGTTTTGCAGCCGATCACCGGCAGTCATGCGAACTAGAAAGACGACCTGATGCAAGACTATGAAAGCAGCGTCCCGCCGGTCACCCTCGAAGACCGGCGGGCGCTCGACCAACTCTTCACCGCTGCCTACGAGGAACTCCGCCGGTTGGCTGCGAGCGTCCGCCGCGACGACCCCAGTGCCACACTGAGCCCGACCGCGCTCGTAAACGAAGCCTGGCTGAAGCTTGCCGGCTCACCCGAGATCGCATCCGTCTCGCGGTTGCAGTTCAAGCGGATTGCGGCCCGGGCGATGCGGCAGGTGCTGGTGGAGGCTGCCCGCCGCCGGAGCGCCATCAAACGGGGCGAAGGCCGCGCTCTCACCGTGTCGTTCGACGAGCCTCTCGCTGAGAATGCACTTTGCGAGAAGGACCTGCTCGCGCTGGACATCGCCCTGAACGAATTGGGCCGTATTCATCCGCGCCAGGCGAACATGGTGGAGGCCCGCTTCTTCGGCGGGTTGGGCGTGGAAGAGACCGCGGCGTTGCTCAATGTGTCGGAAGCGACGATCCTTCGCGATTGGCGTGCAGCGCGCGCCTGGCTGGCGCATGAACTTCGCCAGGCGCCGTGAAACCCGCGGCCGATACCGGGAGAATCGTGCGTCAAGTTGACGCACTGGTTCGGAGAGGGGAAGATGGACAGCAAACGTTGGAAGCTGATCGCAATGGTCGAAAAGCATCAGCGATCCGAGTAGAGAGCTGTACGATTTCTAACCGGAGAGTTGGACGTACGCATGAAAAGGGTCGCCCCGGTGAAATCCGCGTCTCGATCGATCGACGAGAAGATCAAGCAACTCGGGGACTGGCGCGGGACGACGCTCAACAAGGTGCGCGAAGTCATACACGAAGCGGACCCTGAGATCGTGGAAGAGTGGAAGTGGGTGAAAGCCACGAACCCTGGAACACCGGTCTGGTCCCACGGTGGCATCGTCTGCACGGGCGAGACGTACAAGGACCACGTCAAGATGACCTTTGCCAGGGGGGCGGCGCTCGAGGACCCCTCAGGCCTGTTCAACTCCAGCCTCGAGGGGAATGTCAGGCGCGCCATCGACATCTACGAAGGCGACCGGGTGAATGAAGCCGCGCTGAAGGATCTTATCCGTGCTGCGGTAGCGCTCAATCTGGAGGATCAAAGCCATGGGAAGCCCAAGCCGAAGTCCGGAAAAACTGGCCGCGGAGTCTCGCATGACTGAACCGAGAATTTTCGCCATTGCGCCATCCTTCATCGTCAAGAACGTTCCGGCCGCGCTCGGGTTCTATCGCGACCGGCTCGGGTTCGAGGTCACGTTCGAGGGTCCCCCTGAGGGCGTCTTCCTCGGCATTGTCGAGCGCGGCGCCGCAATGATCATGTTGAAGGCGGTCGGTGTCGACCCGCTTCCGAACGGCACGCGACATCCCTGGGCGCGCTGGGACGCTTACATCGGTGTTTCCGATCCGGACGCGCTGGCGGCGGAATTCTTGTCGCGCAACCTGGAGTTTTCCGAACCCCTCAAAGATACCGATGATGGTTTGCGTGGATTCGAACTGAAGGACGTGGACGGCTACGTGTTGTTTTTCGGCCGTCCCCGTTCATGACTCCTGCTGCAACGCCGCTACAGCATTCTGTAATCCTCCTCAGAACGCCTGCCCAAGCGTGACGAAGACTTGCGTCGAGGTCTGACTTCGTACCGGATTGACATTGTGTCCGACGTCGACGCGAATGGGTCCGACGGGAGTGTTGTAACGAAGCCCCAGGCCCACGCTATTGGTGTAATCGCTGAAGAAGTGGCTGAAGCCGATCGCCTGGTAGACGTTGCCGCCGTCGTAGAACAGCACACCACCCAAATCGTGGTAGAGGGGAATCGGGAATCGTCCTTCGGAGTTGAAGATGAAGAGCTGCTTCCCGCCCGCCGGGACCGGCACCTGTGCCGTGCAGCTTGCCATATCGTTCGGCATGGTGCAGAGAAGGGCGGTCGCCTGCGCCCCGGCGCCGTTCAGGGGGAAGCCGCGCAGGCTGTCCGCGCCGCCCGTGAAGAATCGTTCGCTGAAGGGAACGTGGCTGCCAGCCCACGAGGTCACCAGGCCCAGCCTGAAGTTATTCGCCCAGACCATCCACGGCTCTACCTGCTTGTAAAACGAGGCCTGGCCGAAGAATCGCCCGACATTGTCCGAAGAGCCGAAGAACGTGGGGCTGAAGCTCAGGTTTACGGTTTGAAAGACGCCCCGATGAGCGTCGAGCGGCTTGTCGCGCGTGTCGTTCACAAACGATGTTGAAAACGTCGACAGGTGAATGTTCTGGTCCTCAGGAGGAATGAAATTAAGGACGAGCAGATGAGTGAGCGAGGTGCGCTGGAAGTCATACTCGAACTGCAGCCGCCTGTTGCCGTTCGCGTTCAATGCCCGCGAGATCTGGAATGACGCCTCTCCAAGATGCGCGGTAAAGAGCGGATTCTGAGTGGTACGCTCACCGGATAGGCTCAGAAGCGACTTCCAATCGGTGCCATCGAAGTGAGGATCGCTGTAAGTGAGCGCCAGCTTCTGATCGAGCGTCGAGGCCAGCACGGAGACCGATGCGGTTTCCGCTTTACCGCGCATATTCAGGCGGCTGAACTCAATCGAGCCCTGCGGGCTGATGATGGTCTTTTCGAGCACGGTGAAGTTCTTCGGAAGCCCAATCGTGGGGAGCCCGGGTAGGATCAGAACGCCGCTCGACAAGCTTCCGGTGCGCGGAGTGGACTGGAATCCCAGCCCCCAGGTCAGGGAGTTCCGCTTCGCTTCATGGACTCTCACCAGGGCGTCCTCGGATGACGTCTGATCGGTCGGCGGAGTGCGCGGCGAGACGTCGGCCCAATCAAAGATGCCCAGATTGTAGAGACCGCTCTCGGACTCGAGCAGCCTGCCTTCGCTCAGCGGCTGGCCGGGCCCGATATCAGCCGTGCGGACCATCAACTGGCGCCGTGTGTGGACGTTTCCGACGTACTGGACACCGGAGATATCGACGCGCGGTCCCTCGTCGATCTGATAAGTCAGATCCATACGGTAGGGATCGCCGGGGAGTTTCGCGGCCGTCGCTCGGAAACTGGCGTTCGGATAGCCCAGATCGAGATAGCTGGCGATGATCCGATTCCTGTCCTTGTGAATGGCGGATTGCGAAAAGGGCCCGCCGGCGTGGCCGGCCAGTCCCTGGGGCGCGAGCTTACTGATGGGCTGCGTGCGATTCCCCTCGATCTTCACCGACGCGACTTTAGTCTGCGGGCCCTCCTCGATCTGGAACGTGACGTCGAGGCCGGCTTCGTGATCGACTGTCCTGGGAGTCACTTTGACCGCGAGGAAGCCCTGATCGCTGTAGTAGGCTTCGAGATTATTGACGCTGCTGTCCAGCAGCTGCTGGCTGAACTTCCCGCGCGAGAAAAGACGGGCTTTCTGCACCTGGATCTGCCCTGCCAACTGGTCCGCATTGATGTGGCGGTTGCCGAGAATTTTGACGGATGCGACGCGATGCCGCCGGCCGAGTTGCACGGTATAGGTGACGGCGATTTCGGCAGGCTCACGCGCGAAATGCAGCGTCACCTTGGCATCGAAGTAGCCCTTGCTCTGGAACTTGGAGAGCAAGTTCTCGCGTCCTTCCGTAGCCAGCTCGCGATCGACAGAATACAACTCGTAAAAGGGGAGTAGTTTCCCTAGCTCTCGCTTCGATACGTGAGCGCCGGTCACTTTAACATCGACCGAAGGGCCGAGGCTCACGTCGAAGGTCACATTGGCGCGATTACCGGCCGGATCGTATTGGGGTGGATTCAGTTTTACCGTGCTCGCGAGGTGGTTATGCGCGGCGAGATAGGCTTGCAGGAACGATTCGGCCGATTGCAGCCGGCTGGCGCTGTAACGCTGGCCGGTTTTCAAATTCGCGCTCTTGAGCCGGGCGTGGAACGAGCGCAACGCGCTGGCCAACTCTGCAGCTTCTTGAGGCGGCGGACCGTTGATCACAATCCTCCCCAGCCTGGCACGCTCGTTCAGCGTTACGTCATAAGTGACCGTGGCGAGTTTCAGGGAGGAATCGAGCTGCGCCTGAACGAAGACCTTGGATTTGAAATAACCGTTCTTTACCAGGAAGCGCTCCAGCAACTCCTGCCCGTGTTCCACGCGTCCTTTTTCGTAAGGCTGTTCCACAGGGTAGTCCACAGTTTCGAGGAGCTGAGGATAGCTGAAAACCTTCGTAGCGCCTGGGAAAAGGATCACTCCGACGTAGTAGGCGGGTTGCATGATGAACTCTACCCGGAGCCCGCCGGCCTCCGGCGTGACATTCACGTCCACCCTGCTGAAATCGTGAGTTGCCTCCAGAGCGGCACGGCTATCGTCGACCAGCGTTTGCGAGTATGGCTTCCCGGTCTGCTGCGTCACGAGAGCGCGGTAGGAGTCCACGTCCATGGTGGGACGCGCAATGAGATCGACGGCCACCACGGGTTGCCCGTTGTAGTCGATCCCCGGCGAAAGCTGCTGCGCCGCCGTAAAGCATGGAAGCGATAAAGCGAGACTGAGACACGCCACGACCCCGATACAGGCTACGGAGGGCCCGCGCGAAACTCTCATCGAGAAACCTTTTGGAGCTCGGAATTGATTTCGGCGCCGATAAGACCGATCAGGCTGGTGGTGTAGATCCAGACCATCAAGACGAAGAATCCGGCCAGGATGCCGTAGGTTTTGTGATAGGTGGCGAAGTGAAGAACGTAGTAATTGAACCCCAAGGTGCAAAGCACCCAAGTGACAACGATGATGGCGGTGCCCGGCGTAATCCAGCGCCAGGGCCGCTTGATGTTGGGCAGCACATGATCGCAGACGGAAATGCAAAACGCACTGATGATCAGCAAAACGATCCAACGCGCGATATATGCCAGAACAACCAGGGCGTCGCGGCGGCCTGTCGTCGAGACCAGGAGCCGGTCGATCCAGCGCCCGGCGCTTAGAAGTCCGAAGGTCGCGATGAGAAGCAGCGCCAGCATAAACAGCAACAGGACGGAAATAACGAGCCGCTTCCAGTAGCTTCGGGTTTCCTTGACGCCATAAATGGTATTTAAGGCCGACATCAGCGTTGTTAATCCACCCGAGGAAGCCCAGATTGAGCCCAACAGACCGATGGACAGGAACTTGTCACGGCTCTCGGTGAGGCTGGCGAGGGTATCAAACGCGATCTGCTGGATGTCCGCCGGCAGGTAGTGAGTTATCCACGCGAGAATCGACTGCCAGATGCCTGTGAACGGCAGGATGCCGACGAGCGCTCCTACTACGATCAGAAATGGGAACAGAGCAAGGCTGAAGTAATAGGAGACCTGAGCCGAAAGTCCGGTTACGTTGTCGGCGTCCAACCGATTGAGGAGCGACGACAAAAAGGCGCGCCACGGAAAACGCCTGCCCGGGATCTGAGGTACACGGTCTTTGTGCATCCGTCTGACTGGGTTAAGAACCCCTTCGCACCAGGACGCCGGGCGAAAAGCTAACGTCTGCGAGCTCCGGTTGCGATCAAGATCACGCCTCCAGCCACCGCGGCGACGCCGAGAATCGGTGGCAGCGGCACGAATTCGTGCGTCTTCTTGGTTGCCTGGATCGGGCCTGCCTTGAACACCTCTTTCCGCCGGGTGTAGGAGAACCCTTGATAAGCTAGAGCGATAACCCCCAGGACTGCGAGCAACGCTCCAACGAGTACCAAAGCTTTCATGATAATTCACCTCGTCAATTCCGGGTCGTCTGCCAAGCCCCTGGTGGCGCGAGGACCTGGTCGCCGCGCTTGATGATGAGCCCTGCTCCACTCAATTCCTGCGTAGCACAACGAGTTGGATTTGATCGGCAAAGAGTTAGGACTCATTCGGTCTTTTCCGGCATGATCTCAGGGCTTCACGGCTCCAGGAATGGACAGACGCGTGCTGGCACAATGCGTCGGGCCTGCTCATGCCAGGTTCGGATTCGGCGATCTGCCGGCCCGAGAGCGAGTGTCAGCAGGGGTTTTGATGAGTGCAGGAGGGTATGTGGCTGCGATCAGTTGCGTGCGGCGATGGTGGCTTATTTCGCGCAGAACGGTTGATCTGAACCGCAATTCGATAGCTCTCCTGGTAGTTCTTACAGTCTGTTTCGCATTGAGCCTGGCAGGCTGCCGGCGGCGGCAACCTGCTGCGCAGGTCGACGGAGCCGATGTGTTCCGGACGCGCTGCGCGACTTGCCATGCCGCTAACAGTCAGGTGCGCGCGCCGCTGCTCGATTCGCTGCGCGACATGTCCGCAAAATCGATCCTGACGACACTTCAGTCCGGTGAGATGAAGCTGCAGGGGGCGAAGTTGAGCAAGGCTCAGCGCCTCGCGGTGGCCAATTACCTGGGCAATCCGCGAACCACGACGATGTCGAAGGGCTTCTGCACGATTAATGTCGACCCGCCGCTGGACAGCCCAGCCTGGAGAGGCTGGGGAGACGGTACAGCGAACGCTCGTTTCCAACCGTCGCCCGTCGCGGGCTTGGCACGCTATGACATACCGAAGCTGACTCTGAAGTGGGCGTTCGGTTTTCCGGGGGCGTCGGCGACATACGGCCAGCCGACAGTGGTGGCGGGGAGACTCTACACGGGCAGCGAAGACGGTACAGTTTACGCCCTTGACGCGCGCTCAGGCTGTATTTACTGGACGTTTCAGGCGAGTGACACCGTAAAGACGGCGATTTCGATTTCCGACGATGGCCGCCTGGCATTTTTCGGCGATACGACGGGGGCCGTTTATGCGGTCACTGCCTCAGACGGAAAGCTGGTGTGGAAGGCGCGCCCTGAATCTCATCCGGCGGCGCGAATCACCGGTTCACCACTGTTGTCCGGGAACCGGCTTTACGTTCCTATCTCCTCAGGCGAAGAAGGCGCGGCCGAAGATCCCTCATACCAGTGTTGCACGTTCCGCGGAAGCCTGGTGGTGCTCGATGCCAACTCCGGCAAGACAATCTGGCAGGCGTACACGATCAACAAACCGGCGCGGCCTACGTCCAGAAACTCAAAGGGCGTGCAGATGTGGGGACCGTCCGGCTCGCCCGTCTGGTCTTCGCCCACCATCGATGCGCAGCGACGCGTGGTCTACGTAGCAACGGGGAACAACTACTCTGACCCTCCCACAAAGACTTCCGACGCGGTGATGGCCTTCAACTTGGATTCGGGTCGCCTGCTTTGGTCGCGTCAACTGACCCCTGATGATCTCTGGAACATCGCGTGTGTTTCTCCGACCAACGCCAACTGCCCGAAGAACCCCGGGCATGATTACGATTTCGGAGCGCCGCCGATCGTCGATCGTGTGGGGGGAAGGGAAGTTTTGTTTGCCGCGCAGAAGTCAGGGGTGGTTTACGCACTCGACCCCGTGAGCGGATCTCTGCTGTGGCAGCGTCGAGTGTCACAGGGCGGGCCGCTGGGTGGGATCGAGTGGGGCGGCGCGGTCGACGGACGGCTGGGCTTCTTCCCCGTATCCGACTGGAATCCTGACAAAGCGGAAGTGGGCGGCGGCATGGTCGCGCTGGATCTGCCGACAGGGACCCCTCTCTGGTCCGTACGTCCTCCCAAGCCCGGTTGCCTCGGACAATTCGGGTGCAGCGCTGCCCAGATGGCCCCGCCGACCGCCATCGATGGCGCGGTGTTCGCGGGTTCCCTTGACGGTCACTTGCGAGCTTACGACGTGCAAGATGGGGCAGTGATCTGGGATTTCGATGCCAGCCGGGACTTCACCACGGTTAACGGCATCCAGGCGCACGGCGGCGCCTTCAACAACGGCGGGCCCGCAATCGTCAGCGGCATGGTATATGCCCATGCGGGGTATACGAACGAGCTCGACGGCAACGTGTTGCTTGCTTTTGGGCTGACTGGGCGCTAAGCCCGGGTCCCGCCGGATGAATGGAATCGAGCGGATTGGGACGCTCTACGGCACTCCTCAAGCCATCGATAAGGCAAACTAGGTACCGACTTAGGCGAATCACCCGATTTACCAGGCGTTCAGTTAGCCCTAAATTGACGTTGCTCAGGACCTCGAGCGAGCCTGTGAGGAGTGCTTTGGAAGGAGGGGGGTGCTTATGAAACAGCGACGCCTGGCATTGGTCGCCCACACCGACCGAGGGCTGCGATCGCAAGTCGGGGCGGCGCTCGACCGGTACGGCGTCGACACCATGTACGCGACGAGTTGCGCAGAGGTGGGCGTCGCGGTATCCTCTCGAAGGTCTCCGGACGTCATCTTCACAGGAAGCAGCTTCGCAAACGGACACTGGCGCGATGTACTCGCCTTGGCGCACGCCGCGAAGCCGCCCGTGGACGTGGTGCTGACGATCGACGAAGATGAGCGCGGGGCTGAGCCGGACGAGCCTGGCATTCAGCTCGACCGCCTGGACGCAGCAGCGTTCGATTTCGTGGTTCTTCCCTTTGGCGCCGATATTGGACAGGTCCTCGCGCATCGTTTCGCCAAACCGCGAGCGCTCCAGCCGAGACGCTGGCGAAAACCCGCTTCTCCGGCGCGCAGAGTTCCGGCGAAGATCCCATCCCATGCTGTTCGCTTTGGCCCCCCTGGAAATGCTCGGACGAGCCTGGACTCGTGCTTCGAAGTTAGGCCGCTGACGGTCGGCGGAACGAGCCTGGGACGCCACCCCCGCTTTGCCGATTCAAGGTGAATTGTAACAGGGTCAGGGACAGGAAGTGTCTTCCTGTCCCTGATTGGAAGCTTCAGGCTGAGACGCGTCCCATGTGGGGGATCCGGCGGGCAAACTCAGCCAGCGCGTCGGTGGTCACAACTGGCATCGAGGACTCGTCATTCGGTCGAGCTCGTCGCGCGGGCTTGGACCCGCTGGACATCTGGAGCCTCAAAGCAACGGATCCCAGCAATGTTGTTCTCTCGAGGGCGCCCGTCCGCTTTGCCGCAGCTCCACGGCCCGAGCCTTTGCGGAGCCGCTGCCGCAAGCGGCCGCGAGCCCGTAAGAGACGCGATTTCACCCCGGCGACCGACAGTCCAAGGGTGGCTGCCGTTTCCCGGATCGAAAGATCCGCCACATTCCTCAGGACGAAGGCATCGCACAGCCGCCCGCTGATGCCGTTCAATGCGGCACAAAGGGTTTCCCGCAACTCCACCTGTGCGTACCACTTTTCGGGATCGGCCGGTTCGCTGGCCGTGATCGCACTCGAATCGTTGCTGAGCGGCAGAACGTCGTCGATCGGAAGCTGGCGGCTCCCGGTTCTCTTGCTCCGCCTCAGTTTCATCAGAGCTTCGTTCATCGTGATTCGTACCAGCCAGGTGTAGAACAGCGATTCTCCCTGGAATCTCTTCAGGTTGCAGTAGGCCTTCAGCAAAGCCTCCTGCAGGGCATCTTCGGCATCCTCATGATTCCCCGTTATCCTGAGGGCCAACCGAAAGATATTCTGCTGGTATTGGTTAACCAGAATCGAAAAGGCCTCGTGGTTTCCAAGTTGTGCAGCGGCAACTAAAGCGCGTTCATTGGGCAGGTGTGTAGCCATGTGTCATTCGCTCCTGGTCTTCAAGTTCGCCACAACTTGAGTCTGGGGGGCTGGCCCCTGGCATTCAATCGGTTGGAGTCTGTAGCGCAATCGCATAGTCACAGTAGCGAATCGCGGGAAGCACCCTGCCACGGTGAGAAATGCGCTACGGCCTCCATATCCGGTTTGGAATGAATGGCTTCAGGGGTAGACGAGACTCTTTGCCGTCGCTTTGGTCTACGGTGAAATCAAAGAACTGGCATCGAGCTGGCCTTTGGCTAGCCGGCAACGACTGAACCACCATGGCTTACCAGAGCATTGAGGATCACGGAATCATCGGGGACCTTCGTACCACCGCGCTCGTCGCTTTGGACGGATCCATCGACTGGTTGTGCCTGCCGCGTTTCGACTCACCCAGCGTATTCGCCGCTATTCTCGACGATCACAAGGGCGGGGTTTTCAGAATTGCGCCCCTTGATACCGCAGGTGTGCGGAGTCACCAGTTCTACTGGCCTGACACCAACGTCCTGGTGACCAGCTTTCTGGACGCGAACGGTGCGAGCGAAGTGACTGATTTTATGCCGATCTTTAATAGGCGCTCGCAAGTGGTTCGCCGGGTACGGGCGTTTCGCGGCTCGATGGCGATCCGCATGGAGTGCCGGCCGGCGTTCAACTACGGCCGCGATTCGCATCACTTACAGCTCCTGCCTGGAGGCGCGCGTTTCCACTCGCCCTACCTCCGATTGGAGCTGACGGCCAGCCGCGACCTGAGTCAGGATGGCAGCGGACTGACGAGTGAATTCGTACTGCGCGAAGGTGAGGAGGCTACTTTCGTGCTCCGGCCTGCGCCGGATGGCACCGACGAGAGTCTGTCCACAGTGTCGGACGCCGAGTCCCTCGAATGGGCTCAGGCCACGGCCGAATACTGGCGCGCCTGGCTTTCGCGTTCGAATTACCGCGGACGATGGCGCGAGATGGTGGAGCGTTCCGCTCTGGTGCTCGAACTTCTCACGTACGAGCCCACCGGCGCCATGGTGGCCGCCCCGACATGCAGCCTGCCGGAGCGGCTGGGTGGAGTCCGGAATTGGGATTACCGGTACAACTGGATTCGTGATGCGGGTTTTACCTTATATGGACTTGTTCGGGTCGGGTTGACCGATGAAGCCGTGCGTTTTATGGGCTGGCTGGAACAACGCTGCCGTGAGCTTGAACCGGATGGAGCCCTGCAAACCGTCTACGGAATCGACGGAAGAAAGACTTTGACCGAAGAAACCCTGAGTCATCTTGAGGGCCACAAGGGTTCGGGCCCCGTCCGGATCGGGAACGCTGCTTATCTCCAGACGCAACTCGACATATATGGCGCGCTGCTCGATGCCGTCTATTTGTACAACAAATATGCCAGTCCTATCTCAGCGGAGCTCTGGAAAGGTGTCCGCCGTCTGGTCGATTGGGTCTGCAGTCAGTGGCGAGATCTGGACTGCGGCATCTGGGAGGTGCGCGGGCCTCAACAGCACTTTGTCTACTCGAAGCTGATGTGCTGGGTAGCGGTCGACCGCGCACTTCGACTGGCGATCCGGCGCTCATTCCCCGCCGATCACGCCCGGTGGCTGACGTGCCGGGACGAGATCTACGAGGAGATTCTCGCGCAAGGCTGGAATCCCAAGCTGCGGTCATTTGTCCAGAGTTACGGTTCGGACGCTCTGGACGCGGGCTCTTTGGTGATGCCCCTGGTGTTTTTCATGTCGCCGAACGATCCCATGATGCTCGATACCATCGCCGCCATCGCGCGGCCTGTGGGCAAAGGCGGCCTTATGGGCGGCCACACGGTTTTTCGCTACTCCGCCGAGCGCACCGACGACGGGATTACCGGTGGCGAGGGTACGTTCAATATGTGCACGTTCTGGCTGGTGGAAGCGCTCACGCGCGCCAGTCGCGCCGACCCTTCGCGGCTGCCACAGGCGAGGCTGATCTTCGAGAACATGCTCAGCCTTTCGAATCATCTGGGGTTGTACTCCGAAGAGACCGGGGTCTGCGGTGAGGCTCTGGGGAATTTTCCCCAGGCGTTCACGCACATGGGCCTGATCAGCGCCGCATTCAATCTGGACCGGGCGCTGGGAAGCGCGACGCCGTGACCGCCGGCCTTCTGCGGATACGTTCCCTCGCCACCCGGCGGCGATTGAGGATGACGGGGCCCGAGGGCTTCAGGAGGCTATCGAATCTTACATGGGACGGGTAAGATCCACTCCGGTACGGATGATGTCGGCCCTTCAGGCGCCATTAAGCATCGCATTTCTCCGCGAGTTCCGCGACAGCAGTCGAGCCCGCCATTGGTATGGCGGTTGCACCGCCTATCCAGCATGAGGAGGAATCTATGACCTTCAAGAAGTTGCTCGTGGCGAGTTCTGCAGGGGTATTCATCTTCTGGGGTTCTGCTCTGGCTCAGGAGACTCCAGCGCCTGGTGTAGCAGCATCCACCGCTGATCCAGATCCGACTTCGACTTCCGCGAACGCGGACACCAGCAAAGAAAAGCACTGGAGCGGCAACCTGGTCGACGTCCAGTGCATGGTCAACATGCTAAACGATAAGAGTGGTGCCGGCGCGGAAGAATCCGGCACTGGCGCGCCACACTTCATGGGTTCCGGACTCAGCGGCCAGGTGGGCCAGCAGCCTGGAGTTCCGACGGCCCCTGGCGGCCAGACTCCGGGCCAGGGACAAGCGACGGCACCGAGCCTTCCCAGCGAGCAGCAAGGCGCGCAAAATCCTAATATGACTCCGGCGCAATCGGCGGAGATGGCACGGGCCGAGCGCATCGACAACGCTGCCAGGCAGTGTCCCGCCAGCGCCTCGACTCAGAAGTTCGGCCTGTCGATGTCCGGCGGACAGGTTGTGCAGTTCGATAATTCGGGCAATACTAAAGCGCAGGACGCGCTGAGGGAAGTTGCAGTCAAGCCCGGAAAGAACATCAAGGCAAAGGTCACCGGAACGATGCAAGACAAGCAGGTGGTCCGAGTGGCGTCGGTCGAGGTGAAAGGAAAGCGGGCCGGGAACGCCTCCGGAGCAGGGCAGTAAGAGACTATCGCCCGGTCAGCGGAAGAAAGATTCTCCGGGTAAAGAACTCATCCTGGCATCGCCCTGCCGGCATCGAATGTGGACGGAGAGCTGGAGTCGAGGCAACGGCGATTTGAAACCCGGTGCTGATTTGTTGCTCCCGCTCTGCTGAAGGCTGGTGAATCCAGTTCGGGGGAGAGCCGTTGAAGCCGGTGAGGCCGATCCGCATTCTGATTGCCGATGATCACGAGATCGTCAGGCACGGGTTGCGCACGTTGCTGGAATCCGACGGACGCTGCACGGTTGTTGGAGAGGCTGCCAACGGCCTTCAGGCCCTCGAACAAGCGATCGAACTCAAGCCTGACGTGGCGCTCATCGACGTGGACATGCCCGAACTGAACGGCATCGAGACCACCCGACGGCTTCGCCAGGCCCTGCCGCACACGGAGATCGTTGTCCTGAGCGTGCATGATTCCGAGCACGTAGCGCGGCAGACGATCGCCTCTGGCGCGCGCGGTTACCTTGTGAAATCGGACGCGGCCAGCGAACTGGTTACGGCGATCGAGGCGGTGACGCGTCACAAGTCTTTCGTCAGCCCCAGGCTCTCTCAGTCGCAGGGCTTCGGCTCGCCCGAGGCCGGACCGGCGATTGCCGACCTCACCACCCGCGAGCGCGAAACCGCCCAGTTGCTCGCCGAGGGTCTCAGCAACAAGGAAATCGCCACCCGGCTCGACATCTCGGTGAAAACGGCCGAGACTCATCGCACCAACGTCATGCGCAAAATCGGCGCGCACTCGCTCGCGGACGTGGTGCGGTATGCGATCCGTAATGGAATTGTCGAGCCGTAGTTGAAAGTCGGCGGTCGGCAGTCCGCAGTGGGCAGTTAACAGTCGACTGTTGACTGTAAACTGCCGACTTAATCATAATGAACTCAGCGAGATCAAGGAGGCCCGATGGGAATTTTCGACCGGCTGCGTGGAATCAACAGGCGATACTGGTATGTTTGTTATAACTGCATGATGCAAACCGGTCACGATACCCCGAACGCCCTCTTCTACTCCGAAGCCTCTCTTACCGAGGTGCTCGGCCGGCCGCTGATGCCGTGCCCGCGATGCGGCAGCACCAATACCAAGTCATTCCAGAATCTCAAGGACGAAGGCTCGGAAGCGCCACTATGGGGACTGGAACAGACCGTCCGCAAGTACCCGCGCAGCCAGTTCTTGGTGAAGCCGGGAAGAGTCAGCGCGCCACCGGCATCGGAGACCCGCGTTCAATAGCCGCCGGGCCGGACATTTCCCGCCTGAGCGCTGGCAGGGAGTCTCAGACTGCTGCGCCTGTTCGCGTCGCAAAGAAAGCGTGCCGGCGAAACGGAAGCTGCTGGGCTCCGTAGGACCGCGCGGTTTCGGTTACAAATCCGCAGGAAGCAAGCTGGTCACAGAGGCTCCGGACGTCAAAAAGCCGCACCGTGTGAGTTTCGCGGCCGCGTCTGTAGAGCTTGCCAGCCCGGCGGAAAGTCTCGATGTTTCTGACCAGGATTCGCTCCGCCTGATTTTCCGATGTCTCTACCACGACCGCCCAATCGTCGCCTGTGGTCCAGGTCCGGCCGCTCAGTGAGGGTTCACCAAGTCCGATCACGTCAAAGATGAGCTGGCCTCCCGGCGGCAAGGCTTCGGCGGCGCGTTGAAGGAAAGACCCGAGCAGCCTGTCCGCATCTGCGTCTTCGGCGTGATAGGTCAGCGGTTCGCCCACAGCAACAACCGCTTCGTGCCCCCGAATTTCGGTTTCGTAGGCGGAAGCATGGATGAAATGAGCCTTGGGAGCGCGCGCCTGGGCGAGCTCGATCAGGTCGACAGAGATGTCCACGGCGGTAACCTCGAATCCAGCCTCAAGGAGCGCAGCCGTCAGGGGCCCGGCGCCACAACCAATGTCCAGGACTCTTTGAATTCTTGTACCGGCTCTACGAAGACGCTGCACAATCTCGCTCGCCGCGCCTCGCGCGAGCGCTTCGAACGCTGAGGCATGGATGTAAGCGAGGTCGCGCTGATAGAGAGACTGCATTTCAGCGAATTCTAGCCGCTTGAGCCATGAACTGCAATTCCGGGTAGCGCTCTTAGAGCAACACCCGATTCCGGGCCACGCATTGTTGAGCGGTGGGGTGGTGATGTTGCTTAAGTGTATAGGCTATACACAATTATGCCCGGCGGGCGCCAGCCTTCCCAGGACCATCCGGGAATCGCTGTCTGACGTTCACCCGCCGGGCTTCTCGTCTCTCGTTCCAGCCACGAACCGCTAGCAGCCCGTGGTAGTAAGGCTGATTTTCACGGTAGCGGGACCGGGGCCGTCTGCGCCTTCC
>JASHQD010000674.1 GCA_030037755.1 Terriglobia bacterium | reverse complement strand
CAAAAGCTCACCATCGCCGCCGCAGGCGCTTTCCACAAATTGACGGCGCTCCGCGGGCGCCAGTTCTGCTGCCGAGGTGAAGATCGCTTTCACCTGCTGCCACCGGTCCGTATCCATTACTTCTGCCCCTGGTCCCGATCCATCTCACGGGCCAGCCACGCCTTCGCCATGGCCCAATCGCGCTTGACCGTCGCGGGTGAAATCCCCAGGGCCTCCGCCGCCTCCTCAACAGTCAGCCCGCCGAAAACCCGCAATTCGACGATCTGCGCCTGTTGGGGATCGATGCGGGCGAGTCGTTGCATCAGTTCGTCAAGGGCCACGAGTTCGCCCGCCTGTTCCCTGGAATACACGATGGCCTGTTCGAGCGAGAGCCTGGGTAGCGGCCCGCCTCGCTTCACCGCGTGGGTTCGCCGGGCATGATCCACCAGCACACGGCGCATGGCCTGCGCCGCGATGGCGAAGAAGTGGCCCCGATTCTTCCACTCGGTGCCGTCCTGCTCGACCAGCCGCAGATAGGCCTCGTTGACGAGCGCGGTTGGCTGCAGGGTGTGCCCGGTGCGTTCCCGGCGCAGGTACGAGGCGGCCAAACGGCGTAGTTCGCCGTAGAGCGCCTCCACGAGCAGATCGACCTTTTCCTGGTCACCGCTTTCGGCCTCTCGAAGGAGTCGGGTTATTTGCCCGGTTGTGGCAGCCACAGCGCACGCTCCGACAGCGCACCGGGGTCAATGCGCGCCCGGCGCCGCTCAGTGCCGCCAATTATAGCGCAGCGGTACGCTCCCTTCTCACCTTGGGGTCGCCAGGAGCAGTCGTGTACCCGCCGCACAACAGCTCGAGATCGACATAATCGGAAAGCAGAACAAAGTGACGGGGAGAGCACGGTCGGCTCGCAGAACCGATGGTCGTGCTTCGCTCGTAGTCGTTTCCGAATGAGGACGTGAGGTACGAGAAGTTATCCTTCTCCCGCACGCCGGAAAGCAGCCGGGAGTCTCTGATTTCCTCGAATTTCCAGATTTCGTTGTCAGCCATCTCGGAGGCCCTCGCGACGTGCTCACTCGCAGCGGCCTTCAAGAACAGGACAGGCCGGAAAGCGATGTGTCGGACGGTGGATTCAGCCGGACTCTCTGTGCGGGGCTCGCGCTGGACGGCAACTACCAACCCGGAGCTCGGGTTCCACGCAAAGTCGATAAGGCTCCACCCTTCGAAGGTCCACAACGGCGTCTCTTCACTCATTTCCGGCCCCCTTCCACTACCCTTGCTGCTGAACGCAGCCGAGCCTTGCCGTTCGCATTCGTCCTAACCCTCCTGGCCTTCTTCATTCCCTTAACACGTGGCAACTCGGAAGAGGTCGACGCGGTTTCCCAGAAGCGATGATTCCCGGGCCACAACCAGGCGCCAGTTCTCGCAACAGACTCAGCCCTGCGGACCCCTTCGCTATCGGCCAGCCAGGCTGCTCATCGCGTACAGGGCAGCAAGCGCCACGGCCAGACTTGCCAGTCCGTAACGGTGCATGAAAGGAATGTGCACCTCCGAGACGTAGGGTTCGACTTTCTCGCGCCGAAGTTCCCAGCCTCTGCGGCAAACCTCGCACACCATCCGGTACTTCCGGCACGTGATGAAACTGAACAGCCAATAAAGGAACCATCGTTTATAAACCAGCACCAGATCAAACCGCCGCTCCTGCCGGCAGTTGGAACATACATGAATCTCTGTATGTCCCAGATTCACCACGTGCATCCGCGTGCCCCACGCGATCATGACCCACCTCCTTAATCGATCTTCACGAATTGACTTTCACAACGTAACGCGCAAAAAGCGCCTCAGGGGGATCACAGGGAATTCGGGACAGTCGGCTCACATATGCGCGGTGCGCATTCTGCCTACAAACACATGATTCCGGGCGGCATGTTCGGAGCGACATGGAACTCATTTCATCAGGGACTTGCAACGGCAGCCTGTTCGAGGTATTTGGGCAAGCTACGGCACAGATCGTTGCATTGGCGGCCGTCGGATGTACATTATCGGGGTCGAACGGTAGCCGGATCGTGTAAGTGACAGTCAGCCGACGCCGCTTGCAGATGGAGGTAAAGCGGGTAACCCGAATGCTAACAAGAGGGCCACCACCTCTGCACGCGCACCGATGTTCGCCCAGGACTTCAAATCCTATTCCGGCCTCTTCTGCTACGGACTGCTTCCCGTGGCTACAGATCGATCTCGGCCGCATGAATACAGGCCAACACCGAGGTGACGAATTGAGGCCCGTATCGATCGGGAACCAACTGTAGCGACCGGGAGTCGCTACAGTTTCCGCTACAGGTTTCCAGCCCTATCAGCCACCTGCGCCATAAGGCCATGCCCACAACAGCCCCAAATCGCGATACTCGCACAGTGTAGAGAGCCGAGGCGATTAGGGCGATCAGTCGCCTCACGGCGTTGGCGCCGACAAACCGCCACCTGAGGCCGCATACGCGGGTATTCTCCGAGTGGCCCGTGATACGACCAGAATACCTACTCGTGCGCTCAATCTTAGGTAATCCGTTGCCGGGAAGGACTTATGTCCCCAAACGCCGTCTCGGGGCCGTGTAGGACAGGTTTGCCGACATTATCGTCAAAATGCGCGGAGAGCAAGTAAACCCTACGCCATGGACGGGGGTAACCGTCCTGGACAGGTACATCCATTGCGAGTGCGTTGGCGCAGGGTACTCAAACGTTGGAGGCGACTGCACCGCCAAGCGCTCACGAACGCCAAAGACGAGCGGCCACCCTGGGATTGTTTACCAGTCGCCAGTCATCGAGGAGTTGTCCGAATTTGCTCCGGGACTCTCTGGCCACTCCGCCCGCAGTGCGTCCCTGAGGTTTGATGGACGCTGCGCGCCGTGCAGGCTGCACGGAAGCCAAACAGGCGAGCAGCAGTACGTTTTGGTAACTCTCATTTTTCCTAGCAGGTCAGAAACGTTTCTTTGGTGAGCCTGCTATAATCAGTGGGCTCGCTTGATGCTATCGCCTGTGGATGAGGCTTATGAAACTCCCTCTAGCAGTAATGATTGCGGCGTCGTTGCTGGCGACATGGGGTGCTACATCTCCGAACGACCGCACCATCACCGATCCAAAATCGATAACCTCGCCTGCCAACCCTGAAGCCGAGCCGATCTCCATAAAAGACCTGTATTACACGCGCTCTGTATTCGCACCGTCGTGGTCGCCGGATGGCCGGGAGATTGTTTTCACAACGAACTTGACGGGGCGATTCAACCTCTGGAAGGTACCGGCAGGGGGCGGCT
>JASHQD010000673.1 GCA_030037755.1 Terriglobia bacterium | reverse complement strand
CGTGCTCGAAACGCACCTGCTGTCTTGCCAGGAAGTGCTCCCGGGCTTGTGATTCGAGGTTTTCAGCCTCACGCTCATGACCCCGAAGCAGGTACTTGGCCATGGTCGGCACGAGCGTCCGCGACAGAAAATAGGACGCCAGCATCGCGAAGCTGACTGCCTCGGCCAGCGGGACGAACAGGTACCGGGCCACGCCCGTGAGAAAGAACATGGGCACGAACACGATGCAGATGCAGAGCGTGGAGACAAAAGCCGGAACGGCGATCTGAGCGGCGCCGTCGAGAATCGCGCGCTCCACCTCTTTGCCCATGGCGATGTTGCGGTTGATGTTCTCGATTTCCACGGTGGCGTCGTCCACCAGTATTCCGACCGCCAGGGCGAACCCGCCGAGCGTCATGATGTTGATGGTCTCTCCCAGAGCACTCAGCAGGATCAGCGAGGTAAGAATGGAGAGCGGGATGGAGATGGCAACGATCAGCGTGCTGCGCCAGTTTCCCAGGAAGAGCAGGATCATCGCCGCCGTCAGGCAGGCTGCGATCAAGGCTTCCCGGACGACGCCGACAATGGAGGCACGCACGAAGATCGACTGGTCCGCCAGCGTCTTCACCTCGAGTTGCGGCGGCAGCCCCTTCTCGATGAAGGGCAACTCGTTCTTGATTTGCGAGATGATGTCCAGGGTCGAAGCGCTGCCGGTCTTGAGCACCGTCATCAGCACGGCGCGCCGGCCGTCCACCCGCACGATGTTGGTCTGGGGAGGAAAGCCGTCGCGGACGTGCGCGACGTCCCGGACATAAATCACCGTGTTGCCGGCCGTCTTAATCGGAAGATCGTTCAACTCAGAGACCTTCAGCGGGCTGCCATTGGTCTCGACGTCGTATTCGAAGGGACCGATCTTTGAAGTGCCGGAAGGAAGAATCAGGTTCTGATTGCCGATGGCGGCACTCACGTCCTGCGGCGAAAGCCCCTTCGATTGCAAAGCTCGAGGATCAAGATCCACCATCACTTCGCGCTGCTTGCCACCGTATGGATACGGCATGGCCGCGCCTTGAACGTTCAGCAGCTGGACACGGAGGAAGTTCACTCCCAAGTCGAAGAGCTGCTGCTCGGACATTCCGTGGCCCGACAGACCCAACTGCAGAATGGGTACGCTCGAAGCGCTGTACTGGATGATGAGTGGTGGCGTGGTGCCGGGAGGCGCGAAGCGGAGCAAAGCGTTCGAAATTGACGTGACCTGGCTCACGGCGAGAGCGATATTCGCGTGCGGCTGGAAGAAGACCTTGATTACCGACAGGCCGAACAACGTCTGCGACTCGATGTGCTCGATGTCGTTGACGGTCGTCGTCATGCCGCGCTCGCTGCTGGTCACGATGCGATCGGCCATGTCCTCGGGAGACAGGCCCTGGTAGCCCCAAAGCACGCTGACGACGGGGATATTGATGTTAGGGAAGATGTCCTTGGGCGTCTCGATGATCGCCAGAACGCCGAGGATCAAGGTCAAGATGGAGGTAACGACGAATGTATACGGCCGCCGAAGCGCGAGTCGTACAATCCACATAGGTCCGCCGCTCTTACAAACCGGTTACGCCGGGGGTTCGTTAGTTTGATGCCAGCTCAGCAGCCTCGGTGCTGGCCTAGACGCAAAAGCATGCCTGGGATGGCTGAGGGTCCCTCGCGGCGCGTCCAATCATCTAGAAGCAGTTTAGACGGATTTCAAGAGGTCGAGGTTGCGCCCAGCCGCCGCAGCAGCTTGGCGCGGCCGGCGCTCCTCAGGCAAGCACCTTGTCCGTCACCTGCCCGGCGACGTCGGTCAGCCGGAAATAACGGCCCTGGAACTTATAGGTGAGCCTGGTGTGATCGATTCCGAGGCAGTGCAGGATCGTAGCCTGCACGTCGTGGATGTGCACGGGATCCTGCAACACGTTGTAGGAGTAGTCGTCGGTCTCGCCCAGCGTAAACCCGCGCTTGACGCCACCGCCAGCCATCCACATTGTGAAGCAGCGGGGATGGTGGTCCCGGCCGTAATTGTTCGCGGTCAGCTTGCCCTGGCAGTAGACCGTGCGGCCGAATTCACCGCCCCATACCACCATCGTGTCGTCGAGCATGCCGCGCTGCTTCAAATCCTGAACCAGCGCCGCCGACGCCTGATCGACGCCCTTGCACTGCAACGTGATGTCCCGCGGGAGATCGTTGTGCTGGTCCCAGCCGCGATGGTAAAGCTGCACAAAGCGGACTCCGCGTTCCGCCAACCGCCTGGCCAGCAGGCAATTCGCCGCATACGTGCCCGGCTTCCGGGAATCCGGACCGTACATCTCAAAAACCGAGTCGGGTTCCTTCGAGAGATCCGTCAGCTCCGGCACCGACGTCTGCATACGGTAGGCCATCTCGTACTGCGCGACGCGGGTCTCGATCTCAGGATCCCCGTATTCTTCAGCGAGCAGACCATTGAGCTTGCCGATGCCGTCGAGCATGCGGCGCCGTGTTGTGGGCGAGATTCCGGGAGGGTTCGATAGATAGAGAACGGGATCGCCGCTCGATCGGAACTTCACACCCTGGTACTTGGACGGCAGGAATCCATTGCCCCATAGCCGCGAGAACAAAGGCTGGTCGGGATTCAGCGCATTGGCCTGCGAAATCAGCACCACGAACGCAGGCAGGTTCTGATTCTCACTCCCCAATCCGTAGCTTACCCAGGCGCCCATACTGGGGCGGCCAGGTTGCTGAAAGCCTGTCTGGATGAAAGTGATCGCCGGGTCGTGATTGATCGCCTCCGTGTAAACGGTCTTGACGATCGTTATGTCGTCAACGATCCCGGAGGTATGCGGCAGCAATTCGCTGATCCACACGCCGGACTTGCCTGCCTGGTTGAACTTGAATAGCGAAGGCGCCACGGGGAATGAGGACTGCCCCGACGTCATGCCGGTGATGCGCTGGCCCATGCGCACCGAGCCCGGCAGCTCAGTTCCCTGCCATTGGGCCAGCTTGGGCTTGTGATCAAAGAGCTCGATCTGCGACGGCGCTCCGGACTGGTGAAGGAAGATCACGCGCTTGGCTGTAGGCGCAAAATTCGGGAATCCGGCGAGTCCGCCCGTCTTGGGATCGCGCGATTCCGCCGCGTAACCGTCGCGATCAAGTAGCGCGGCCAGTGCCGGTATACCGATCGCTACGCCTGCGGTGCTGCGGCGGAAAAACTGGCGGCGCGTCATCGAAAGCTTGAGTTGTTGTTCGTCCATAAGACTTCCTCGCTCTCGCCCGGAAGGCACGCCGCAGTCTCACGTAACAAACGGATTCCGTACCCGGACCCCAACAATCGTCTGCCCGTGGTTCATATCTTCGCTGAGCAATTCGGCCGCCCCGTCCTGCTCAGCCGCCGCGAGAATCATTCCATCCCAAAAAGAGATCTTACTGGTTTCGCTGATTTCAGAAGCCCTCACGACTGTCGCCGGCATCACGAATGACCTCACCCAAAGGCTGAAGTCTCGGACGATTGCTCTTGCCTCACTCGCAACCAGCGGCTTCTTAATTTTCCGGGTGACGTTTACATAAAACTCCTGCAGCACCTGCGTACTCAAGTAGCCGGTTCCGGTCTCCCACAATGAGGCCAGGCACTGTTTCGCCGCGATGTGTTTCGATCCAGCGTCGACATCGTGCGCATAAACGAGAATGTTGGAGTCGACGAAGACCTTCCGGTTACCGCTCATGAAGCTCCTCGCGGCTGGGCAGCTTTCCACCGCCGAGATGGTAGCCAGATTCCATGCGAGCCAGAGCCCTGGTCCTCGCGCGCTCATATTCCTGGGCGTTGTTGACGAGTCTCTCGAGTTCCGCCGCGAGCAGGCCGCTTATGCTGGTACCACGCTGCGCTGCCAGCGCCCGCGCGCGCCGCAGCAGATTCTGCTCAACCGACAGAGTAATGTTTTGTTTCATATCGCCTCAACGCTATCGTACACGTAAAATACGTGAACCACAAGCGCTCCCCCGCGCACTAAGTCTACGCCGACGACGTGAGATCAAGTCGTCCCCTTGCGCGTGTCGGCAACCCGGGAGGTTTGCCTCTAAGGAGACTTTCTGCGGTGTCTCTCTCGGTTCTGGTGTCTCGTCCCACAATCAGGACAGCGATACCACAGTTCCAGGCCAAATTCAGGCAGACCGTCAATGACCAGCGTTTCTTCCTGATTGAAGAACGGCGGCGACCGGTCCGGTTGAACCAGTTCAACGAAATGGTCCTCAAGATCGATCCACACCTGGATGACCCGCTATCGAGGTAGTCGCGGCGCTTGCTTTGAATCTCGCGCGCCGTGTTGCCGGGCGAGATGATCTCGAAAGCCACGTCGGGCGGGAAGTCTGCCTTGACAGGTCGTCGGCCGCTCTCGAACCGATTCTTACGTACAAGCGAGGCGTCTGGCATGCGCCAGCTGCCCGACTTCATCGTGAACACACAATTGGACGCAAAGCATGTCCATGCCGGATGAGTTCGGCAGTAGACAGCCAAGTAAGCGATCAGTGCCGCCAGGCTTTCTTCATGACCAAAGCTTACTGGTGACATGACGTGGATCTCTCCATCGATCCATTCCCAGCGCTGCCCTTCCTGACCGGCGGCCACAAACTCTTCCCATGTAATCGCGGTTCCCGTACTCATGTGAGCCTCAGGCAAAATTGTGACATCCTTATCTCAGCCAATCCACTATTGGTTCGTGATCGTCTCATCCAGATTCAAAATCGCGCTCGCCACCGTCGTCCATGCAGCCAGCTCTCCCGGGTTGATCTTGGAATCGGGCACGCTTGCGCCCACGCTGATAAGCTTCAGGGCCGCGGAGCGATCCTGCCGGTATTCAGCTGTCTCATCGCGCGCGAGACCCGCGAGAATCTCCCGCTCTTGCGGGCGCGGATATCGCGCCGTAGCCAGACGGAACATGAAATCGATGCGCCGCGACGGGTCGGAGCCCGCTGCGAGGATGGCACGCTGGGCGAGCGCGCGGCTCGCCTCCACGTACGTGGGATCGTTCATCAGTTCCAGAGCCTGCAGCGGCGTGTTGGTCGGGAGCCGCCGAGCCGTGCACTTCTCGCGATCGGGAGCGTCGAAGGTTGTCAGCTCGGGAGGCGGCGCGGTGCGCTTCCAGACGGTATACATGCCGCGACGGTAAATGTCCTGACCATTCCCTTGATGGTACGTCTGCGCCGTAAACCCCTCGCCATAAGCGCCGTCCTCCCACACGCCCTTCGGCTGGTAGGGGTACGCGCTCGTGCCGCCGATCTCGGGATTCAACAGGCCGCTGACAGCCAGCGCGTTATCGCGAATCTCTTCGGCGGACAATCGGAACCGCGGACCACGCGCCAGCAGCCGGTTTTCAGGGTCGCGCTCCTCCAGTTCCGGTGGTGCCTTCGACGACTGCCGGTACGTGGCGGAGGTGACGATCAGCCGCTCCATCGCCTTCACGTTCCAACCGGCGCGCACAAACTCGCTCGCCAGCCAATTCAGCAGCTCCGGATTGCTCGGCGGCTCGCCTTGGGCTCCGAAATCCTCGGAGGTCTTCACCAGGCCGATCCCAAAATTCTCCTGCCAGAAGTGATTGACCGCGACGCGCGCCGTGAGCGGATTGGCCGGGTCGACAATCCAGCGCGCCAGGGTCAGACGATTGAGCGGCGCGCCCGCAGGCAGCGGCGGCAGGAAGGCCGGCACGCCGGGCGTGACCTTCTCGCCGGGATTGTCGTACTGGCCGCGCCCGAGAATGAACGTATCGCGCGGCTTCTTCATTTCGGCCATGACCATGGTGGTGGCTATGGTCTTCTGCAGCCCGTCCTTCTGCTCGCGAAGAGACCTCAACCGGGCATAAAACTGACGGTCGTTTTCCGGCGCCGCCACGCTCAGATAGTATTCGCTCAGCCGCCGCTGATGGTCCTTAATCTGGTTGGCGGCCTGCATCTCCGGAGTCTCAGCTTTATCGAGCTCGCCGATATCCGCTTCGGTGGGCGGATTCTCCGGCTGCAGGCTCGCGATCTCGGTGGCGGGCTTTCCATCGAGATCCGCAAGCAACGCGCGGGCCGGAGTCTCCACGGAAAGTATGCGCGCGTCTTCTGCGTTGAGAGTGCGGCTGTAGATGCGGAAATCGTCGATTTGGCCCTTGAACGGAGGCCCGAGCGTCTTGTTGCCAATGGAGAGCGGCGCCGCCGTGCGGAAGCTGCCGGTCAGGTGATCCATGACGACTCGGGTGGCGAGCGGCTTGCCGCCGAGATAAATCGTGATTCCCGCGCCGCGACCGGAGCCGTCGTAATTCACCACCAGTTGCTGCAGGTTGCTGAGGATGAGACCGTCGGGGTCCTGCGCGCCCACCACCCGGTCGCTTGTCTCGACCTCGATGGCGTCATCGGGCCAGCGGTTCGCAAGGCGTACCTGTACGCGGAAATCGCGCTTGAAGACGTCGCTGAAGGCCGCGTCGTCCAATGTGACCTCGTAGCCGCGCCAGTTCGGGGATGCGTCGCGTTTCTGGACCACATCGAGCGGCTTCGATCCGTCAGGATTCAGCCACAGCGCCAGCGCGAACGCTTGCCTGCCATCGTAGTCGCCGGCGCCGGCGAAATCGACCTGCGTCTCGCCGGTGAAGCCCGCCGATTGTCGCACTGCGCCGTCACCGTAGACCACGTCTCCGCGTGCCGCTTTGGCATCCTCACCATGCCCGGACGAGTCCCTCAGATTGCCCTCGAACTCATACCAGGCGGCCAACCCGTCATGGGACGCCTCCGGCAACTGCGCCAAACGTCCAATGCGCCACTGATTCTCCTCGGCCACCATCTGCTTCTCGGGCAGAGCAGCCACTGTACTGGCGATTCTGGCATTGAGGTCGTCCGTCTGCCGCTGTTGCTCCGGCGAGGGCAGCGGTAAAACCGGATCGGCGTTACCCTGGATGCCGTCCAGGCCGCGTTCCGGAACTGTATTGAAGAAGGCAAAGAAGCGGTAGAAGTCACGCTGCTTGATGGGATCGAATTTGTGATCGTGGCAGCGTGCACAGCCCATGGTCAGACCCAGCCAGGTCGTGGCCGTGGTGCTGACGCGATCGACCACGTACTCCACGTGATACTCGGCCGGGATTGCGCCGCCCTCGAAATTAATCTCGTGGTTGCGATTAAATCCGCTCGCGATCTTCTGATCGAGCGTGGCGTTGGGTAGCAGATCGCCCGCAAGCTGCTCGATCGTGAACTGGTCGTAGGGTTCGTTGCGGTTGAAGGCCGCGATCACCCAGTCGCGCCACGGCGACATCTCACGCAGGCTGTCGATGTGGTAGCCGTGCGTATCCGCGTAGCGCGCCAGATCCAGCCACGGCATGGCCATGCGCTCGCCGTAATGCGGCGAAGCCAGAAGCTGATCCACGCGCCTCTCGTAGGCGTCCGGCGATTTGTCGGCGAGAAACGAATCGACTTCAGCGGGCGTGGGGGGCAAACCGGTCAGATCGAAGTAAACACGGCGCAGCAGCGTGGCGCGATCGGCCTCGGGCGACGGTTTCAGTCCTTCCTGCTCGAGCCGCGCCAGCACGAAGTTGTCGATCGGATTGCGCGTCCACCCCTTGTCTTGTACCTCGGGTGCCGCGGGCCGCTCGGGCGCGATCCAGGCCCAGTGCCGTTCCCACTTTGCGCCCTGATCGATCCACTCCTTGATCGTCTCGATTTGCTGGGCAGTCAGCGTGCGGTTCGCGAAAACCGGCGGCATCCGAAACCTCGGATCGGAAGAGCTGATCTTCAAGTAGAGCTCGCTATGCGAGGAATCGCCGGGCGTGATAATCCGGTAGCCGCCCCGATCGGCAAACAGACCCTCGGTCACGTCCAGGCGCAGGTTCGCCATCCGCTGCTTTTCGTCGGGGCCGTGGCAGGCAAAACAATTGTCGGCAAGTATCGGCCTCACTTCGCGGTCAAAGTCGATTTTGTGCGTCGGCGAATCTGCCGCTGAGACGGGGCGGCGCGCGATGAAGGCCGCGCCAGCCGTGGCAAGCGTGATCAGCAGGAGAAAACGAAGCGAGCCAGCCCTCAAGTGTCGGCCTCCAGACGAGTTCCCGAAAGCGAGCCCGGCTCCGGGTTAACTGAAAGTATACACCAGAGGTACTCCCGAGAATTACGGCCAGGGCTCCGCCCTGTGCGGGTCTCCGGCCATGGCGCCTGGAGTGATTCGGATGCGACGTAAGGCGGGATCGGACGATAACTGAGGATCGACAACTGGCGGCTGGCGGCCGGCCACCGGCCTGCTCACATGACCCCCAGGCCCGGTTTCGGTTGATATTGCACCGCCCCGATTGTAACCTGGCCCGGAATCACCGGATTGCCGTTCAGGTCCTGCGTCAGACCCAGCCCCGTGCCCTTGCCAATCGCCGTCGACCAGAACCCCAGGCTGGTGTCGTCCTCGCGATTGATGGCCAGCGCTACCGCGGCGTTATGGTTTCCCGGATCTGGAAAAATGTTGGTGTACATCAGTCCCTGGAAAATGTTGCTGGCGGCATTCGACCCGTCGCTGGCCGTCCCGCCGGAAATCAGCTTCGCCGTGCGCCACGTCTGGCCATTGTCGTAAGACACCCAGATATAGCTCACGGCCTGCGGCGTGGCGCGCACCGCCATGGAAGCATAGATCGTACCGCTCACCGGGTCGCGCTCTATCCAGGGACCGTTCAGGTTAGTCATGGTCAGGTCCAGCGCAATCGAATAATTGGTGTTATCGGTCGTTCGATAAATCGCCGGCCAGGCAGAATCGGTGGCCAGCAGCCGGAAAGATCCCGTGGCCAGCGCCGTAAAGCACTGCGGGATGGTAGGCATGATCTGTGTCCAGTTTGTCCCGTTATTGGTGCTTTCCTCGATCTTGTTGGAATACCACGGCGAACTCGAATCGCCTTCAACCGCATAGATATTATTCGTGCTCTGATCCACCGTCACGTAGTGGATATGCCGGCCCGTACTGTCATAATAGGAGCTGGCCCAGCTTGCCCCACCGGACGTTCCCTTGTAAACGTAAGCTTCGCTGGTCGACCCCGGTCCATACTGGCCGCCCCAGACATTGCCCAGCGTGTCCTGGCTCATTCCCCAGGCGTAAGTACCCGTGGCATAGCTCGACAGGTCCAGCACCTTCGTCCAGGCCGAACCGCCGTTTGTCGACTGATAGATGCCCTGCGCCGTCGTGGTGCTGTTGGGATCGTTTGGGGACTCGTAGATGTTCCCCGCTGAATCCACAAAGATGCTGCCGAACATCGTCTGAATACTGCTGTTGTCGGTGAAGGTATAGAGTGTGTTCCAGGAATTACCACCGTTCGTACTGCTCAAGATATGGCTGGAAGCATCCCCCGCATAAATCGTCCCGTTGAGACCGACATAGCTTCCCCGGATGCCGATGGCCGATCCGGTAGTCCAACCCAAGCCCCGCTCCACGTCCGGCCGGGGGTTTCCCGACACTGCGGTAGATTCAAAGCCACTCACCGCGGAAGTCTCGTAGTTTGACCCTGCATAGGCGATAGTACTCACGGTATTGTCGGCGCGCCAATAAAGGTTGTAACTGTGTGGGAACGTTACGCTCGATCCGGCATTCAACTCCAGCGCCGCGTTGCGCGACATCAGGTTATTCTGGAAAGCGAAACCCGAAGTGGCGCCGCCCAGGTCCAGGCCGTAATAGTTATCCTCCAGCGTATTGTTTTCGATCAGATCGCCGGACTGGCTGTAGTCCGCCCGGATGCCGCCGGTTTCGTTCAGATAAATGTAGTTGTAGGCTACGGTGTTGCCGGTCGCGCCCGAGGCCGCCGAAGCGAAATGGATTCCCCGCGCCTTATTGCGCCGGATGATGTTATTGGTGATGGTGTTGGAATTCGAGCCTGTCCCGGTCAGCAGAATGCCGTCATTCGCCAGCGCCTGGTTAGGCGCGCCCAGCGATGCGGGCACGTTCACCCCGCCGTCATTGGACGTCTCAACGATGTTGCCCGTTACCGTGTCGTTGGCCCCGCCGTTGAACTGGACGTTGGCGTTGGCCGCGTTCGTAAGATCGAATCCGGCCACGTTGACGTAAGACTGCGCGCCCAGATTGACGTTGTAGGGCAGGCTCAGAACGGTATTGCCCAGCGGCCCGGTGGTCGAAAACTTCACGTCATCGTAATAGACCGCCGACCCAGCCACCGGCGGATCGCCGCCCGTTCCCGACGTGATACCCCCGCCCATGCGGATCTCGCGCGCCATGTAGTTTGAGTTGGCGCTGGTGAATCCGCTGTTGTACACGCTCGAGCCGTCGAGCCACACCTGCAGGCCGCCCACGGTGGCGCTCGACACCCAGTAGAACTCCGCCATATGCCAACGCACCGGATCAAGCTGTGTCGTTCCCGTCCAGCTGGTGGTGCTGCCGGTGTTCAGCCGGAAGTCTCCCGCCAAGCCCACATAACTGGCCACGCCGGCCGATGGCGAGTAAAGCCAGGCCCGCACGGGATAGGCGCTGGCGGTCCCGTCCCAAACGGTGAACAGGGTAGCGTGTTTGCCCAAAGCCTGGAGCTGAAAGAGTGAATTCAGCTTGAAATAGAACCTGATGTCGATGCTCGAGGCTGCGGTAATATCTTTGTAAAAGTAGGTGACTCCGGTCGTACCCGCATAAGTCACCGCCGCGGCGTGCGATCCGTAGTGTGTCGTTCCGGCGGCCGTGGTGATCGTCGCTGTGTTGCTGCTGCTGGCGGCAACTCCGGTCCACTGGACGTTAAAGCTGTTCGTCTCTTCCTCGAATCCCGAGGCGAAGACGCCGCCGGTTTCTTCGGGCACCGCCGATGCCAATACGTCACCCGATAGAATCGGACGCCCGCTGCCGTAGGCTCCAAAAGTGATCGGCGAGCCTGCCGACCCGGAAGATGGCGGGGTCAGTTGCTCGCGCCAGGTGCAACCGCCCTGAAACAGCACCGAATCGCCCGGATTGAACGTCTGCGCATTCACATGCGCGATCGTCAGCCACGGCCCGGTCGTCCCGGTGGTGTGCGCCTGCTCTTTGCCGTCGTAGGAATCCGACCCGGTGTTCACGCAGTTGTCGACGTAGTACGTCGACGCAGTAGCTAGTGACCAGTGGCTAGCGGCTAGAAGCACCATCAGTGCCACCAGCAACCGGCAACCAGCAACCGGCAACCAACCGCGATTCTGACTTCCGACTGCTGATTTCTGACTTCTCATTGCGGCGTCACCCCCCCGTTCAATCCCGCCACATCCCACCCGGCATTGGCGTAGGAGACCAGAGTCACAAATGTCTGCCGGACCGCTCCCAGGGTCAGCGAGTTGGTGTAACTGGACGTGCCCCAGTAGAACGTATCGGTGCCGTTCGCGCTCTTCACCGTGATCGTGAAGGCCGGCAGCACGTAAGCCTGGAAAGTCCAGCCCTGCAGCGCCGCCGGCGCGTAGACCACGGTGGGAAAAGTGGCGGCATTGTTGGTCTGGATGATCACCGGGACATTTGCCCCGGAGGTGCCGTCATAAGCCGCGCGCTGGACCGTCAGGGGAGTTTCGGAGCCGATGGCAGAAAATGTCATCGTGGAGCTCGCGCCCATATTGACCGTGCAATTTCCCGTCCCGGTGGCTGTCAAATAGAAACTATAGCGAGTCCCGGCAGTCGGTGTCACACTGGGACTACTTACCCCACCGCAACTAACCGCGAATCCTCCGGCGGTATAGGCGCTCACGGATATATTCAGGTTATAGGTCTGGCCGGAGACTATCGAAAGTGCTGTAGTCGGCGCAAAGGCCGCGCCCGAGGTCGAGGCGCAGGTCATCGACCCAGCCGCTTCCGTGCAGCCCGTGCCAGCCTGAGTGTAATTCGCCGGGCTGGCAAACGCCGGCGCCAGATTCGATCCGCGCGCAATCCCGATAGCAAACGGTGTCGAGTTCAAGCCACCACCGGCCGATCCGTTCGCTGCCGACGTCACCCGGCCTTTGGCGTCTACCGTAATGGTGGCGTTCGTGTAGCTTCCCGCCGTCACGCCGGACGCCGCCAAAGTGGTTGCCGTCGAACCCGAAGTGGTTACGTCGCCGGTCAGGTTAGCGGTCGCTACTACTGAACCACCCGCCCCGGCCAGCAATTGTCCGCTGTTCAGGCTCGTGCCCGTGACCACGTTACCGGCGCCGCCGACAACGTATTCCGCCACCGCCGCGCCATTCGCGCTGGTGTAGCCCGAGCCCCCATTCGCGGAATCGTCCTTAATGGCCGCCGTTGTTGCGCCTGGCACCAATGTCCGGTAACTCGATCCCGCCGCGCCTGCCGCATTCGCGCTGTGGACGAGGTAAGTGAAATTGCCGCCCGTGCCAGGATAGTTGATTCCATCGATTTCGATGGGCGCTCCCTGATTGTCAAAACAATAATTAACCGGCGTTCCGGTGTAGCCTGCGTCCTCGCAGTGGAAGCCCGCGATGTGTGTAATCGCTGAAGGATTCAACGCGAAACTGTCGGGCGGCACGACAACGCCGCCCGTAAATGCCGATCCGCCCGCGAACGATGTGACGTTGTCAATCGCGGCGCAGTCGTAGCCCGCTTCCACCCCTTTGAACTGATTCACCTGGTCGATGATCATGCAAGCCTTGGGGACAATCTTGGACGTGACCGCGGTGATTCCCGCGCCGTCACACGGCGTCGAAGCGCTGCACGTCGAAGGACCGTACATATTCAGGCCGTGGTCACCCCAACGCCCCGAAGGCGGGCCGCTGGCGCTGCCGTCGTAGCCTTCCGCAACGTGGCCGTAATTGACGCAATTCGAAACTTCTGTGTTCGAGAAACCGGACCACTCCTGGGCGTTCTCCTGATACAAGCCACTGGACAACGGCGCGCCATTGCAGTCGAACCAGATACCCGAAATCGAGGCATCCATCGTCAAGCCACCCGCACCGGTCGAGTATGTTCCCAGCTTCGCCAGCGTGACGGTACTGTTGATTCCCGGTGGCGGATTCGTCCAAGTCCGCATTGCCGTGATCGTGGCATTAGTTCCAAAAGCAACGGGCTGCAAAGGACTGCCGAGGGTAGTGCCATTCGTGTTCTGAATGTAGCACTTGCTGGCCACCGCGCTGGTAGTATGGTTATACTGCGCCAGGCACACATTCCATCCCGTCGCGCCGCCGCCTGGATTGGCAGGGGAAGCTACCGTAACCGTCTGATTTCCGCTGGTTACCTGGAACGGCGAACTGTAAGTACTCACCCTGGCCGTTTCGCCGCCGCCGCTCTGCGCCGTCGAGCGCAGAATGGAATAACCTGCCACGTACCATCCTGCCGGCACCGAACCACCGGTTCCCACAGTCGGAGTAGCCAGCGCCGTGGTAGGATCGCTGATCCCCGCCGGATAGGTGGAATCGAGAATGACCTTGAGGATTTGCGTGCCCGGACCATACCAGTTCTCGCCGGAATTGTTGAGGTTTTGAGACTCTGACACCCGCAGCACGCCGCCGCAGGTATTCCAGAGAGTCAGAGCGATGCCATTCCAGCCAAACTCATTGCGCGTCCATGAAGGCGAGCCGTCCGCGTCGTTGTAGCAGTTGTCGTCCAGCACGTAAGCATAAACCTGATGGGTTGTACTGGCGATCGCCGCCATCAAGGCATCTACCGTGCTGTACTGCGAGTTTTCCGGCCCAACGTGGCAGAGGACCGAATATCTGGAGTTCACGGTCTTCACACTGCAATCGTTCGACACCGCCCAAGCCCAACTCGGGCCGCTCGCGCTTTGATTGAGGAATTCGCCCGTCGTCGCGCTGCCCGGAAGCCCACTGGTGGTGCCATTGGCAGCCGCTGTCAGCCGCCCGTCTGCGCCAACAGTGATGTTGGCGTTGGTATAAGAGCCGGCAGCCACCGCCGTCGCCGCCAAACCCGGGTTCGGATAGGTACCGCTGAGCGATCCGCCAGCCGAGGTTACGCTGGTCACAACGGCGCCACTCGTGGACGGAAAGGTCTGGGTGGTTGAGTCTGTGCCCGCCAACGTGAGCGAATTGTTTACGGTCAGGGTCTTGCCGCTTGTCACCGACAGTCCGGTAACCGAACCCGCGTTTCCGGTTGTGTTTTGGTTCAAAACGGGAACATCACTGGCTTGAATCGCGCTATCCACGTAAGCCGTGCCGCCGCTGTTGCCACGCAGATAGTGTCCCGCCGTGGCCGTACCACCGATCTGGAATCCCGTGGTGGCGTTGAAAAACGGGCTGCCAATGCCGCTTGTACCGCTGTACGTCATGGCCGTTCCGCCGCTGTTTTCGGTCAACCGCGAACTGCCGCTAACCGCACTACCGTTGGCGGCGTACCAGGTAAATTGATACTGCGACCCGGAGTTGACCGTGCCGCTCCCACTGCCACCGCAACCTGAGCTCCAGGCGAGAGTGCTGCCGCTGACGCTCAAGCATTGGCCATTCGATCCCGCTCCCAGGCGCGTGAGGGATCCGCCGCTG
>JASHQD010000051.1 GCA_030037755.1 Terriglobia bacterium | reverse complement strand
TACTACAGCGATCCTCGTGGATATGGTGAAGAAACGGAGTTGGCTTCAGAGGACCATCTCATTCAATACCTTAGGGATGTGTTCGCTCGCCGGGACACCCGAAGAGTCATCGGCACTCTCCTGGCCCAAGTGCAATCGTAACTAGAACCTCCGGGTCATCGCTCGGAGCCGTCAACCCTACTGTCTCGGCACCAGCTTCACGCGCACGCTGCGATCATCACTCGCAGACCATTCATCAGCGCGCCGAACTGCGCCGGATCGAGCGACTGCTCTCCGTCAGACCAGGCTTCTTCGGGCCGCGGATGAACTTCGACGATCAGCCCGTCCGCTCCCACGGCAGCGGCGGCGCGCGACGCCGGTGGCACCAGGCGCCGCTGCCCCGTGCCGTGGGAGGGATCGACGAGGACGGGCAAGTGGGAGATCTCTTTCACCAGGGCCACACCTGCGAGATCGAGCGTGTTGCGCGTGGCCGTTTCGAACGTGCGGATGCCGCGCTCGCACAGCACCACGTTCGGATTGCCGCCGGAAAGGATGTATTCCGCCGCGAGCAGCCACTCGCGAATGGTGGCCGCGGGGCCGCGCTTCAGCAGCACCGGCTTGGGTGAGGTGGCTAGCCTCCGGAGCAGGGCGTAATTCTGCATGTTGCGCGCGCCCACCTGCAGCATATCGGCATAATCGCCGACCATATCCACGTCCTCGGGGCTGAGGACCTCGGTCACCACCGGCAGTCCTGAGGCTTCGCGCGCTTCGGCGAGCCACTCGAGCGCCTTCTCCCCCAGTCCTTGAAACTCGTAGGGCGACGTTCGAGGCTTATAAGCGCCTCCTCGCAGCATGTGGGCGCCGGCGGCCTTCACGCGGCGCGCCGCCTCGCGAATCTGCTGGCGCGACTCGACCGAGCACGGTCCGGCGATCACGACCAGGTTGCCCGCTCCGATGGCGACATTCGCCACCCTGACGACGGTCGTGGCCTGACCCGCCTGGCGGCTCGCCAGGCGGAACGCGGGCTCGGCTGCCGCAGGTTTCGAGACTTGCGGGTGTGGCTTCTGCGTCCGCCGCCGTATGGGACGGGGCATCGGCATTGCCGGTGCCGCCGGGATCTCTTGTAGTGCCGCCTGGCCGTTTCTCATTGCAGTTCTCCTTGCACCTGCGCGTAGTCGAGCACCGCCGCCGCCGCCGGATAAAGACCCAGCACGCGTATCTCGCGCGTCACCTGCTGGACCTCGAACAGCGCTTCATCCATGGCCTCCACTGATTCCGCCCCCACATCGAGGAAGAACTGGTATTCCCAGGGACAGCCATGAATCGGCCGGCTCTCGATTTTCAGCAGATTCACTCCGTGCCGGGCGAACGGCTGCAAGGCCTCAAGGAGCGACCCCGGACGATGCGCCAGCCGCATCACCAGCGTCATCTTGTCCGACCCGGGAACCACGCGGCGGTCTGGCAGCAGCAACACGAATCGCGTGAAGTTCCGCTTGTCGTCCTGAATGTCGTCGAGCAGGATGGTGCCGCCGTAGAGCCCGGCCGCTGAGAATCCCGCGATGGCCGCGCGGGTCACATCGCCGCTTTCGATCACGCGGCGCACGCTGCCCGCCGTGTCTTCGGCAGGGATACGAGTCCACTCGGGATGATCGGTCAGCAGACGCTCGCATTGAGCGAGCGCCATGGGGTGGGACTCAACCGATCGGATTGTGTCGAGCGAAGCGCCGCGGCAGGCGATGAGGTGGTGTTCGATTTTGAGAATGGTTTCGGCGGCGATCCACAGGCCGTGCTCAAGCAAAAGATCATAGACGCGCAGGACCGATCCGGCCAGGCTGTTCTCGATGGGCACCAGCAGAGCGTCCACTTTGCCGTCGATCAGCGAGGCGAACGTCGCGTCCCACGTCGGACACGGCACGCCGGTCGCGTACCGGCCGAGCAGCTCATGCAAGGCTTCTTCGCTGAAGGCGCCGGGCTCGCCCTGAAAACCGATGCGCGTACCGGCGCCGTAATCCAACGGACTCTTGCCAGTTCCAGGAGAAGGGTTCAGGCGCATCGCATCCTCCCGGTTCCCGTGGCCCTGGTCGCGCGGCGCGACCGCTGGTGGCCGAGGTCGATGCGGCTCGATTCGGCGCGTCCGGTCTCGGCGTGTTTCGACTGCGCGCGGCGCGACTCGTCCAAAATGGCGCAGAACAGGCGTTCGACGGCTTCCGGATCGAGCGGGCCGGAATTGAGCGCGCGCGCCCGCGTGAGGATCTGGTCCTCGCGCCGCGCGTCACGGATCTCGAGGCCCGCCTCGCGCTTGTGCCGCCCGAGCTCGAGGGCGACTTCGGCGCGGCGATTGAGCAGATCGAGCAGCTCGGCGTCGATCAGGTCGATTTGTTCCCGCAGGCGTCCCACGGCTGGTGCCATCACTTCCTCCCGAAAAACAAAAAGGCCGCGATCCTTGGGGAATCGCGGCCATTCTGGAAACTTGCCCGGTTTCTATTCAGCTACTGCTTGATCATCCGTGCACAGTCGCCAGCCTGCCCGCTCCCCGGTAATAAGGGAAGCGGTAGCTAAAGGCGAACTGGAACGTATAAATCATGACCTGAGCAGCCGCCGGCAACGCCGGAATAGGTATGGAAGCATGGCCGCGGGTGTCGTGTCAAGCTTTTTCTGGCGGCGGCTCTCCGTCAATTCCAGGAATGTGCCGGTCACCCCGGCCTCCGGCCTCGGCCCGTTGGTTGACTTCATCGTCTGGATCTGACTCGGTCGATGAAGCGAAACGCGGGCCGGGATGATGGTCGATCACCTGCGTTTGGCGACCCGCTGACCACCTTCGTTCGAGCGGCACGACGCTTGCCTGCTTCCTTGGCTTATAATGCTTTCCGATTGCCTGCCGGGGGCGAAGGAGGCTAGTTGCCGGACATCCGACACTCCATTCCAATTGCAACATCCGCGGATTCAATCTATCCACTGATCGCGACCGGCCGGGGATTCGCGCAATGGTGGGCGGCCGACGTCACCGATCTCGGTGACACGGTTGAATTGGGTTTCTTCAATCGCACAACCGTCTACCGGCTCAAACTTGAACAGGCAACAGCACCACACGCCGCGGAATGGGTATGCCAGACCGGCGACGAGTGGAACGGAACTCATATCAGCTTCCACCTTGAACCGCGCGACTCCGGAGTCCTTCTGCGCTTCACCCACGCGGGTTGGCGATCGGAGAGTGATTACTTCGTCGCCTGCACCACCACCTGGGGCGAGCTGATGTACCGGCTGAAAGCGGCTGCCGAAGGGAAATCGCGCGGCCCTCTATTTCTACCTGGCGAGCTGGCTTACTGAACTCCCGGATCGCACGGTAGCGCGGCCCCTGCGCGACACTTGACCGAGGGCAGCAGGGGGGGTGACAGGCGCGCGTTGTACAACATTTTTCTGGACCCGAAGGGCGGGCGAAACCGGGTGAGAATCGATGCCACGACCGGAAAGCTGCTGGTTCATGCCGGCCTCGCCGCACTGGGAGCGTTTGTGTCTGGTCTGTGCCTCATACGCACGCTCGAACACTTCGACAGCATCTCCCTTACGGTTACGGTCTGTTTCGGCGTTTCTCTCCTCGCTGACCTCCTATGGACGCGCCACTCGGTCCGGGAGTTAGCCACGAGCGAGACTGCAAAGAAGAGCGCATCCACATTCCTGTGGTCGTGTGTTTTCTTCAGCATGCTTTCTTTTTCTTTGGGGATGGCGGTGTCGGGCTGGGTTTGGTTCAGCACCGATCTCATGCGGAGATTCAACCTGGTTTTCTGGAGCGCAATGACGGGGATCGCGATTTACCCGGTCCTCCGCGACGCCAAACGCCTTGCCCGGGATGTAAGGACCAGGGCAGGCGGCCACTGAGCTGCAGGTTCGCCCCAAGCTGCCCGACCGCGAACTTCCCGGTTGACCCGCGGCACTTGCCCGGCATCATAATGGTGGGGAACCAGACCTCGCGGGAGAACTTATGACATCCAAAGCGGCCTATTGGGTTTTCGCTCTGATTTTCGCGTTGGGATTGGCGCCTGGCGCTCGCTGCCAGTCGTCCGGCGGCCAGCAGCAAGACCAGCAGCAGCCTGCGGCCTCGCCGGACCAGGGTCCGGCCACCCAGCCCGGGGAAACCGTCATCCTTCCGAAGAAGAAGGCTGACCAGCCTGCTCCAGCCCCAGCGCCTGAGAACAAGCCCGAGAGGATTAATCCCAAGGACGTCTTTACGCTTTCCACCACAACGAATCTGGTCAACGTGGATGTGCTGGTCACGGACAAAGACGGCAACCCCATCCCCAAGCTTACCAAGCAGAACTTCAAGGTGATCGACGACGGTGTGGAGCAAACGGTCAGCAATTTCGGTGAAGCCGCCGCGCCCATGACGGTTTGCATGCTCATTGAGTTCTCCAGCCGCTCATGGGCCCACCTGTATCTTGCGCTCCAGGATGCCTATCAGTTTCTGGGTTTCATGCAGCCTCAGGATTGGGTTGCGGTTGTAGAGTACGACATGAAGCCGCACATCCTCACGGACTTCACGCAGGATCGCGGCACCGTGCGCGACGCGCTTAACACCCTGAGGATCCCCGGCTTCCAGGAGGCCAACTTCTTCGATGCTCTCTCCTTCACGATCGACCGGATGAAGGACATCCCGGGCCGGAAGGCGATCATTCCCATCGTGGGAGGCTCGGGAAACTCCAGGCTTGGCCTGAACGGGATCGATACATTCAGCAAGATCACCTATCCCGACATGCTGAAAATCGCGAAGGCCTCCGACACGCCGATTTACCCGATTACCACGCTCGAGTATCTGGACGTCCGCTACGGAAACAGCGGCATCAGCTATGTCACTTCCGAAACCCAACTGAAGTACATCGCGGAATACTCGGGTGGACAGGCTTACTTTCCCCGCTTCGAAGCTGAGCTCCCTTCGGATTACCAGCAGATCGCGCAGCAACTCCGGACCGAGTACAGTCTCGGCTTCACTCCCAGCAACCCGGCGAAAGACGGGAGGTATCACAAGCTGAAGGTGGAGCTGGTTGATTCCGACGGGTCCCCTCTCCGCATCGTGAACGAGAAGGGTAAAGCCGTGAAATACCGGCTCAGCGCTCGCGACGGCTATTACGCGCCGAAATCGTAGATCACTGCGCCCGAAAACTTACAAGCGGACATCCAGCTTGGGATTGAGCAGCGTTTCGCCGCTTGACACGTTTCCGGCGCGTCTGGCAAGCGTTCCCACGGGATAATTTCGCTCGCGCCAGGCGGCGAACCCACCTTCCAAGGGCCGCACGCGCGTGATTCCTTGCCTTCGCAGCAGGAGCGCCACCCGGGCGCTCGTGGCTTCGTTGGGTCAAGTGCAGTAAAGGATCACGTCCCGGTCGCGCGGAATCTCCTGATGGCGCTCTTCCAGCTCCTCGGGCAGCATGTGGATAGCGCCCGGAACCATGCCCGGATCAGCCTCGAACTCGGCCGAGCCGCGCAGGTCAACGATCACCAATTCCTCTCCGCGCTCGACCTTGTCCAGCAGTTCCTCCGGTGTCACGCGCGCGATGCGCAGCCCGCGCAGAAAGCGTTGCCGCTGGCGGTACTTGTATCCGATGTAGGCTCCGAGCACCGCCCCCAGCAGGACGACCAGCGCCGTGCCCAGCTTGGCTGCATAGTGGCCGAGCCGGTCGAGTTCCGGACTGAAGAGGTATCCAATCAGAAGGTAACTGCCCGACCAGAGGAGCGATCCCGCTGCGTCCCAAGCCAGAAACCGCGAGACGCGCATTCGCAGCAGGCCGGCCAGGGGCGCGGCGGCAGTGCCGAGCCCGGGAACGAACTTGGCGACTAGCAGCGCGCGTCCGCCCCGGCGCACGAACTGCGCCTCGGTCCGGCGCACGCACGAATCGGGCTCGAGTGAAATCCGGCAGAGAGTCCTGAGGATCGAAAACCCTCGTTTGCTTCCCAATTCGTACCATCCGATGTCGGCGAGCAGGCAAGCGGCGAGGGATAAGGCGATGAGCGCCCAGGGCGACAACCGCCTCGAACCCGCCAGCGCTCCGGCGGCCAACAGCAGAGGTACTGACGAGATGGGGACGCCGATCATCTCCGCCAGAACTCCGGCGAACACGACCACGTATCCATGCTTCAGCAGGAATGGGAGGATGTGGCTCATAGCAGATTGCGCCACCTGCAGGCTTTTGTTAGATGTTCTGTCCTCGAAGGAGTTGCGACGCTGTCGAACATCAGGCAGTCGCCAGCGGCGGAGGACGGTAGCCGCCAAGTTGCCGCTCGATCGCCGCGCCAGCCGCCAGGACCAGTTCGTCCTGATGAGGGCGGCCGACCACTTGGACCCCGATCGGCAGCCCCTCGCCCGACCACCCTGCCGGCAACACCAGCGCCGGGTTTCCCAGCAGATTGAACCACTGCGCGTAGCCAAAGATGTCCGGACGCCGAAGATAGCGCACGGTGGCGCCTTCGATTGTCCACTCGCGCTCGCCGTGCCGGAAGGCGGGAATCGAGCACGCCGGGCAAATGAAGATTGCCACCTCGCGCATCTCGGCGGCGAGCGCCAGGCGCAGCTCGTCCCGCCCGATCCAAGCGTCCATCAGACGCCCGGGGGACAGCGGCGGCTCTTCGGCCACGATGCCGAGGAACTCGCGCAGTATCGGGCTGATATCTTGCGCATCCGATGGCAGCGTGGGGCGTATGACGAATCCGCCCGCCAATCCGAACATCACCCACCAGAGGTTCCGGGCGCGCTCCAGGCCGCTCGGGCGAAAGGGACGCGTGGCGAAGCCGGCTCGCTCTGCGGCCGCCACGGCGGCGCGGACCGCGGAGCGAGTCTCGGGTGTGACCGGCGTCGCGCCGTCATCCTCAAAGTAGCCGACGGTCATAGCCTGTACTTCAGCGGGCGCCGGACGCCGCCATGGGACCGGAGCGGACGCCGCATCGCCGGGGTCCGGCCCGGCTACGGCTTCCGCGAGCAGCGCCACGTCCTCGACCGTACGCGCCATCGGTCCCACAACGCCGATCAGAGCGAAGGGGCCGAGGCCCGGCGGAAAGTGTCCGGTGGCGGGCACGCGCCCCGGCGTGGGCTTGAGAGCACAAATGCCGGTGAAGTGCGCGGGCACGCGGACGGAGCCGCCGCCATCGCTGCCGAAGCCGCCCGCCGACAGCCCCGCGGCGATGGCCGCCGATTCCCCGCCGCTTGACCCACCCGCGGTGCGGTCGAGGTCCCAGGGATTGTTCGTGCGGCCGTGCAGCAGGTTGTCGGTCTCATACGCCATCAACAGCTCGGGCGCGTTGGTGTTCCCGAGCACGATGCCGCCGGATTGCCGCAGACGCGCGACCAACGGCGCGTCGGACGCCGCAAGCTGCAGGGCGCGCGGACGCGAGCCCGATTCGGTACGCATTCCCGCAACGTCGATCGAACTCTTGATGGTTAGAGGAAGGCCGCAGAGCGGACCCGGCGTCGCGCCCGCGGCCAGAGCCCGCTCCAGTTGATGCGCAGCCGCCAGCGCACCTTCGCCATCGACTGCCACAAAGGCATTGAGGCGGGGATTCAGCCGCGCGATCCGTTCGAGGTGCGACTCGACCAGTTCCACGGGCGAGAGGGTCCGGTCACGCACCATGTTCGCCAGACGCGACAAGGGCAGGAGGGCGAGCTCGTTCAAAGGGAGTACTCCCGCATCCCATTCCATTGGAATCGGGAAGGAAGAGGCTACAATGTAGGCTATGTACTGAGATCGGCGCCGCTCAGATGAAAAGCTGCTCCTCGACGGGCGCTCCCTCGCGTTTCGAGCCCTCGCGGCGCCGGCTGAAGAAGAACGCCACGCCTTCCCGGATGCCCGCTACCAGGGCCGTCATCTCGCGGATCGGAACCATCACGCCGCGCTCGATGGCTTCGGTGGCGCGCTGCATCATCTCGAGCGACCCGCTGATAAGCTGGTCGGCGCGAATCACCTCGATGCGCGCCCGCTCGATGACGTCCGCGGCCAGCGCATCTGCATCCTGCGCCCGCGCGCGCAGCAGGTCGCTGGTGGCGGCGAGATTGTTCATGATCCTGGCGCTCGAATCGCGGGTCACCTTGATCAACTCGCCCAGGTCGCGTACGACCGGCCTGATGTCATTCTCGAAAAGGCCCTGCATTCTCTCGGCGGTAGCGGCCATGCGAGTGACAACCCGGCCTACCGCAAGCGCAACTCCCGCCATGGCGATCATCGACAACCCGATGAGCACGACAAAGATCGTCTGAATCCAATCATGAGCTGACATCGCGCCTGCTTTCTGCGTCCGTCACTCCAGCAGTGGAGTGGCTGGGGAAACCGCAAAGACGGCGCCCCCTTTTAACGGCAGCCTCCGGGACACAATCAGCGTGACTTGGTGTCCTGGTAGGCCTGCTTTCCAGCCTCGAGCGCCGCCGACAGTTGCTCCTTCTGCTGCGTGACCAAATCCTTGGCCTTTTCGACCAGCTCCTCGGCCTGCCGGCGCAACTCACGGCCTCTCCCGCTCACGTACTCGCGGCTTTCATCCGCTTTGCGGCTCAAATACTCTCGAGTCTCTTCACCCGACTGCGGGGCGAACAGCAGGGCCATGATCGCTCCTACACCAAGGCCTGCCAGGAAATAGACCATCTTCGACCCGCCATTGCTATTGTCACCCATGTTGATATTCCTCCTGACGGTTTGCCGGTACCGATCTTCTGCCCAACTACAGTCTATCCAGACTATTTATCGCGTCAAGGTCCCGGACGCCGGCCAAACCCTTGCCGGGTCCGAGCCCTCCATTGCCAGTCTAAACCATTAGAATGCCACGAGAAAAGAAAAAGAATTCATATTCCTTGTTAAACAGTCCAACCAGACTATCTATAATGCCGACCGCTCGAAATACTCCCGAATGGCCTTTGCCTCCCGATTTCGAACTACCTGGCACAATTCCTCGGCCGACACGCGCTTGAGCGCCGCCACGCTGCCGAACTGGCTGAGCAATTTTCGCGCCGTCCTCTCGCCCACTCCAGGAATCTTGAACAGTTCGGTGGTTACGGACCTCCGCGCGCGCCGCGAGCGATGAAAGCTGACGGCAAAGCGGTGCGCCTCATCGCGAATCTGCTGGACGAGATGCAAGGCCGGCGAGTGATGATCGAGCGCAACCGGCTCGTCTTCGCGGCCGAGTGCGTAGAGGATTTCCTCCTTCTTGGCGATCGCTGCCAGGGGTTGATTGATGATTCCGAGATCCTCGAGCGCCGCCGCTGCCGCGTGAAGCTGGCCAATACCGCCATCGATGAGAACCAGGTCGGGCATGGCTTTCTTCTCGTCCTGCAGACGGCGGTATCGGCGTCCGACGACTTCCCGCATGCTGGCGAAGTCATCGTTTTGACCGTTACGCACAATGAACTTTCGGTAGTCCGGCTTCTTCATCTTGCCGCCATCCCACACGACCATCGACGCCACCACGTCGGAACCTTGAATGTGCGAGATGTCGAAGCACTCGATACGGCGCGGCGAGTGCTCGAGATCCAGCGCCTCGGCAAGCTGGTCCTCCATTTCGCGCGCCGGTGGATTCTTCACGCGGAAGCGCCGCTCAAACGAGTGCAGCGCGTTTCGCGCCACCAGTTCCACGAGCGCGTGCTTGCTGCCGCGCTGCGGAATTTCGATGCGGACGCGCCGTCCGCGCTTTTCGCTGAGCACCTCTTCGAGCAACTCCCGGTCCTCGAAATCTGCGGGCACGTGAATCGTGTCCGGGATGTAAGGCTGATCGAGATAAATCTGTTTCAGCAGCGATGAGAAGAACGAAGCCGGCTCGAAGTCCTCCAGGTCCTCCCAGAAAAACTCACGCCGGTCCGCAACACGCCCGCCGCGCACGTGAAACAGGTTGACCGCCGCCTGAGAGCCCTCCTGATGGAATCCGAAGAAGTCCGCGTCGCGCGCCTCCGATGCCGCCATCTTCTGACGCTCGCCGACCTGCTCGAGGGTGCCGATGCGATCGCGCAGGCGCGCCGCCTCTTCATAGCATTCGGATTCGGCAGCGGCGCTCATTTTGACGCGCAGATCGCGGATAAGGTCACTCACGCGTCCTTCCAGCAACATGCGCACCTGGCGCACGTTCTCCGCATAGATGGCATTCGTCGTGTAGCCCTCCACGCAGGGCCCGACGCAGCGCTTGATGTGATATTCGAGGCAGGGGCGCGGATGGAAGCGCGTCAGGTCCACGGTGCAGGAGGGCACGCCAAACGAGCGATGAATCAAATCCACCACGCGATACGCGAGGTTCGCCGGAAAGTAGGGGCCGAAGTAAAGCGATCCGTCCTTGCGGAGCCTGCGGGTGACATACACGCGCGGCCAGTTGTCGCGGATCGTCAGTTTGACGTACGGGTAGGTCTTGTCGTCGCGCAGCAGGATGTTGTAACGCGGCTGAAAGCGCTTGATGAGATTATTCTCGAGCGCCAGCGATTCCTTCTCGTTGTCAACGAGAATGGTTTCGAGATCGCGGGCGGCGCCGAGCATGCGATCACGCTTGTCGTCCGCGGGACGCGACTCCTGAAAGTAGGAGCGCAAGCGCAGGCGCAGGGATTTCGCTTTGCCCACGTACACCGGCTTGCCGTCTTCGCCCTTGAAGATGTATACGCCCGGACGGAGCGGAGCCGCTTCGGCCTTTTCCTTGAGCGTCATTCGAAACTAAAGCCTCTCACCGATTATGCGATGCACGGCTGCGTCATGCTGAGAAAACGGAGAGCCTTCACGGCTCTCGTCTCCCGTCCCTCGTCTCGGTGTCCCTCTTGTTCTCGCGCCCGCCGCCGCAATTTGCTTGACAAAGGTAACTGTTGAGTACAACCGGCGGAAGGGAACGGTCGTGCCCTTCTATCCTGTTCATTTTACGGGGCGAACTTTTGTCCCTGCGCGCTGTCTGCCGCCAAGTTTCAGTATTTTCGCATTTGTCGAAATAAAGCACAACTTACTGATTCCAGGCCAGATTTGAGCTTTGGCACGTTTTGCCGATCCTTCCGGCCCGTTTTCGACCGTTTCGTTGATTCCAAAGGACATTCCAGCTTTGGGTGTAGCCGACACATTTCGTGAATCTCATTGATTTTAAAAGGAAACGATCTTTGAGTCGTGGGTGTCTGAAATGCGGCGTTTTCCGCCTTTTCGCCTGTGTAGGCCTACGCGAATCGGCCACAACACAGTATAATACGTTCAGATTCATTGACATACATAATTGCAAAAGGCGCGACCTGGCCAGCGCACGACGAGTCATTTCCGCCATTCTGGAAATGCTTCCGCTATACGCCTGATAGCGCTCGACATTCCGGCTTCGTGGCGCGCGCTTTTTCGCGGTTGGCGCGCGTTTCACGCGTCCAGCTTGTGCATAGGCCTTATAAACTAGGCTATATTTCCATCGGAGCGCGGCGGCGGCAAGGGTGCCCGCGTGGGTTTCAGTATGCCACGTGCTCCCGGCGAAGGCCCGGCCCGACGCGTTGGCCATCAGGCGGAGCAGAGAGCGTGCGGAAATCCTTTGCAAATTCGGCACTACGTTGTGCGGGAAAATAACCGGGATTGATGCGCGAGCGGGCATAATGCGGCTCCTCCTTTGCCCGCCCAATTTAAGATTTAGTATATGACGGCTCAATACCAAAGTCAAGCTCAATCATTAAACAGGGGTCGAATGACCGTGCCATGTCATAGCTCGGGATCGGCGGGATTTTGCAGAAGCGCGGTGGTTCTCCGCAATCACTCCAGCACTACAAATGAAGTCTTCGACGACACCGGCCCATTGGAGGTCGTCACTTCGATCTTGCCGGTAGTTGATCCAGCCGGCACCGTAGCAGTCATCGCCGTGCCGGAAAGGACGGTGAAGTCAGCCGCAACTCCGTTGAACGTGACACTCGTTGTGCCGGTTAGATTGCTCCCCAGCAAGAGAACCCTGGTGCCGACACCGCCTTCGGCAGGAACGGCCCCAATGAATGGCAGAAGGCCTGAAGAAAAACTGAATATTGTCCCTTGGTTGCTTGATCCCCCGTTACTTGTCGTCCCGTAGATGGTGCCGTCCGTCGCTTGAATAAGGCCTCCAACCGGGGCGCCCCCGGCAGGGAAGCCATCGAAGTTGTACAATGTTTGTACGGTACCCGAGGGTGTCACGGAGAAGATAGTGCCGCCGCCATCGAGGCCGCCCGTACTGGTAGTACCGTACAGATTCTCATCCGTGGCTAGTAAAAGCATGCATTCCGGATAGGCGCCGTCGGGACAGAATTCCTGAGTGCAGAAACTGTAAAGCGTGGAGTAACCGCTCTCCGGTGACACTTGGTACACATCGCCACAGCCATGCTCCAAGTAGCTACACATGGCGGTTCCGCCGTCGGTGGCTGCACCATACAAATTTCCGTTGGGCCCCGGCACAACCGGGTAGACGGGCGCCCCTCCATCTCCCACAAAGCTGTAAATGG
>JASHQD010000672.1 GCA_030037755.1 Terriglobia bacterium | reverse complement strand
GAGCCGATCCCACCTGGGGCGTCGCAGGAGAATTCCCCGATGCCGACTACTGGCACCGCTTTGCCGATGGCGAACTTTCTGTCGCCGCGGAGAACCGCAGGAGCGTTCTCGAGAGCCTCGTGCCGAAGCTGATCATCCGGGAGCACTGCCGCCTGGAAGGGCGTTATCTGTGGGTCAGGGGAGAATCGAACGAATATCGCATTCATCTCGGCAGCGGTAACGTCATCATGGAGCCGGGCAGCCGCTATCTCTGCATCGTCCACGGTCCGGGAGACGTCACCGCGAGCGTACCGTTGCCTTTCGAGGGAGACACCATGCTCGCGCTCATTCTGAGCAAAGCGTTTCTGCTCGCCAACGATGCGGCGATCAAGGACGAAACCATTCTTCGGCAGATCCGCAGATAATGGTGGCGGGTTGTCACAATATTCTGCAATCCTCATTAACCCACTGAATTACGGCAGCACCCGGAACGGCGCGTGGCTCGAAAGCGTTGCCCGGGGTGACCACCCGGACTGTGCCGGTGGCGGCGCCTACCGGTACGCCGCTTCCAGAAATCGGTTGCAAACTGCAAGCGATATCGACTAAGGTGGCGGGGTGCATGGCAGGGCGCGGTCAAATCGCCGGTCCGGATGTCCCGTCAGTATCGCGCTCGACGGGCTCGGGGATCGCTGGTCACTGCTGATCGTCCGCGACCTCATGATACGCGGTTATCGCACGTTTCGGGAGTTCGAGGAGTCGGGGGAGGGAATCTCGAGCAATATTCTGGCCGACCGGCTGCGGAAGCTCGAGCGCCAGGAGATCGTGAGCCGCGAGGCAGACGAACAAGACGCCCGCAAGGTAAACTACAGGCTGACCGCCAAGGGAATCGACCTCGCGCCGGTGTTGCTGGAGCTCCTGATCTGGAGCGCGCGGCACGAACAGACCGGTACACCCTGCGCCGCAATTGAGCAAATGGCAAGTCGTCGGGAGGAATTGCTTGCGGAAGTCCGGCGGCGCTGGGAGAAGCGTGATCCGAGGCCGTTGCAGGTGGACGGACGTTGGGTGTGGCCTGAGGCGAGGGGCCAAGGGTCAGGGGCTAGGGACTAGGGGCTAGGGGCTAGGGACTAGGGGCTAGGGACTAGGAACTAAAGGCTCTGTCGACCGTCAACTCTCGACCGTTGACTTAACCGAGGAACGAAATTGATCGGCGACGTACTTGGACACTATCACATCGTCTCGAAGATAGGACAAGGCGGGATGGGTGTGGTCTATCGTGCCCATGATGACGTTCTCCGGCGCTATGTGGCGCTCAAGGTGGTGCGCGAAGAGAAGCCGGTTGAGAAATCCGACAGGCTGCTGAACGAAGCGAGGGCCGCGTCTTCGTTGAGCCATCCGAACATCTGCACCATTCACGAAGTTGGCGAATTCGCGGGCGAGCTCTACATGGTGATGGAGCTGGTCGACGGCGTGACGCTCAAGGAGCGCCTCGGCGACCTGGGATTGCCAGTCGAATCGGTCCTGCGTTACGGAGTCCAGATTGCCGCCGCCCTCGCGCATGCTCATAGCCGCGGGATCGTCCATCGCGACATGAAGAGCGCCAACGTGATCATCACGCCCGAGGGTCTGGTCAAAGTGCTCGATTTCGGCCTGGCCCGGCGGCCTCCCGGGCCCGTAAGTGGTGAAGCCACGGCGAGCATCGAACCGGGCGAAGGCGAGGTCGCAGGCACGCTCGCTTACATGGCGCCCGAAGTCCTGCGCGGGGAGCCGGCGGACCATCGCAGCGACTTATGGGCCCTGGGAGTGGTGCTGTATGAAGCCGCCGTTGGACAGTTGCCGTTTCAGGGCAGCACCAATTTCGAAGTAAGCTCCGCCATCTTGCGCGAGCAGCCGGCCCCTCTGCCTGAGCGCCTACCCCCCGGGCTGCGGGCGATCGTTCAGAAGTGTCTCGCCAAGGAACCTGCCCAGCGATATCAGCAGGCTGGGGAAGTTCAAGCGGCGCTCGAGGCCGTCGAATCCTCGTCTAAGGTCGTTCTCACTCAGCCTGGCGAACAAAGGGGACCTCTCACGACGACGCATCACGGCACCCGGCATCTCCGGGTGAGAGACGGCGACGTCCTGTTGATGATCGGAACGGTGAAGGGAGCCTTTCTGCTGCGCTCGACGGCAGACCGCCGGCGATGGGAAGTGGCCGGGCCCTATTTCCACGGCCAGTTTGTTTACGCCATGGCTTACGACGGGCGCGGGGACCGGCATCGCGTGTGGGCTTCGACAGCCGCCTTCTGGGGCACGTTTCTGCGATCGAGTGACGATTTCGGAAGAATGTGGACGAATCCGCAGGAGGCAAACGTAAAGTTCCCCTTTGAAACCGGCGCCGTTCTTAAGAACGTCTGGCAGATTTGCCCGGGCCGGCCTGATGAGCCGGACGTGATGTATTGTGGCGTCGAGCCAGCCGCCCTTTTCAAGTCATGCGATGCCGGGAATACGTGGTCGCTGGTGCGCGGCCTCTTCGATCATCCGCATCGGCCGCGATGGATGCCGGGCAACGGGGGCTTGACGCTGCATACGATCGTGCTTGATCCGCAGAACAGGCAGCGCATGTACATCGCCATTTCCGCCGGTGGAATGTATCGGACCGACGACGGCGGTTGCAGCTGGCAGTCGCGCAACCACGGCATCCGCGTCATACACCAGCCGGACAAATACCCCGAGTTCGGCCAATGCGTTCACAAGTTCGCGATGCACCCGGCGCGGTCGGAACGGCTCTTTCTGCAGAACCACTTCGGTTTGTACCGCTCCGACGACAGCGCGGACAACTGGAAGGACATCGCCAACGGCGTGCCGTCGGACTTCGGGTTTCCGATAGTGGTTCACCCCCATAACCCGGACTGCGTCTATATTCTGCCGGCCGAGTCTGACCAGTTCCGCTGCGCTCCGGAAGGCCGTCTGCGGGTTTATCGCACTCGCAATGCGGGAGCGTCATGGGAGCCGCTGGCGCGCGGACTGCCGCAGAAGGGCGCGTACGAGACCGTCCTGCGCGACAACATGACGGCCGACACGCTCGATCCGCACGGCTTGTATTTTGGTACACGCAGCGGCCAGCTCTACGGTTCGTCCGATGAAGGCAAGACCTGGAAGAGAATTCTGGAGGGACTGCCCGCCATCGTCTGCGTGAAATGCGCCGTCGTCGGCGAGCCGAAGTCAGGGACCAGGGGCCGGGGGTCAGGGGCCAGGGGACAGAAGAGAAATCAGAAGTCAGAAGTCAGAATTCAGAAGCCAGGACGAAAGAGGAGGAGAGCGGCGGCCAGGAAGTGAGAGGCGAATAGTGAATCGCGAATAGTGAATAGTGAATAGCGAATAGTGAATAGTGAATCTGAAGTATGAAGTATGAAACTAGTCTGATCACAGAGTTCTTTTACCATTCACTCTTCACCATTTACCATTTGTCTTCTGACTTCCGAATTCTGAATTTGCATATGCCTGTGACGTTCAACATCCCGGGCCCACTACGCGGCTTCGCTGCGGGTCGCCGCCAGGTAGAAATTGGGACATCTGCCGCGACTTTGTCTGAGGCCTTGGAAGCGCTATGGGTCGTCTGTCCGGGCATGCGGGACCGCGTGATGACCGAACAGGGACAGGTTCGGGAGCACGTAAACATTTTCGTGGGCAACGAAGATGTCCGGTACAAAGGCGGACTCAGAACCAAGGTGCCGGCGGAAGCCGAGATCTGGATTCTGGCCGCGGTCAGCGGCGGCTGAACGTCCGGCACCCGAGTGTAGCGCATGAAAGGGGGACTCAAATTCAGAATATCGAGGTAAGAATGCAGAAGATTAACCCGTTTTTGTGGTTCGACAATCGTGCCGAAGAAGCTGCGAACTTTTACACGTCAATTTTCAAGGACTCGAAGATTCGAAGTATCGCTCGCTACCCCGAAGGATCGCCGGGGCCGGCCGGGAGCGTCATGACCGTCTCGTTTGATCTCGACGGGCAAACCTTTATCGCCCTGAACGGCGGCCCGGCCTTCAAGTTCACGGAGGCGATTTCGTTCTTTGTGAATTGCGAGACTCAGGAGGAAGTGGACGAGTTGTGGAGCAAGTTGTCCGACGGCGGAGAGGAGAGCCAGTGCGGGTGGCTGAAGGACAAATTCGGTGTTTCCTGGCAGATCGTTCCGACGGTGCTGATCGAGATGCTGCAGGATAAGGATGCCGCCCGGTCCAAACGGGTCGTCCAGGCAATGCTCCAGATGAAGAAGATCAACGTAAAGGGCCTGAAGCGGGCTTACGAAGAGCAATAGAACGGTTATAAGCGGAAATGCCGGGGAGACTGGGAGACAATTTCAAAGGGAGGATGGAATGAGTAGAGTACGGGTACTGGCGGGAACGCGCAAGGGAGCATTCATTCTCGAATCCGACGGCAAGCGCGAGAAATGGGACGTCAGTGGTCCACACTTCACGGGCTGGGAGATCTATCACATGAAGGGATCGCCCGCAGATCCCAACCGGATTTACGCCTCACAGTGCAGCGGGTGGTTCGGGCAGATCATCCAGCGGTCGAGCGACGGCGGCAAGACGTGGGAAACGCCTGGAGGTGGCCCCGAGAAATCGCCGCAGGGATGGCCCATGGGTGAGAGCAACAAGTTTGTCTACGACACGTCGGCGGAGACCGGCAAACCTCTGACAACCCACCAGTTCTACGACGGCTCGCAGCACCCCTGGGAGTTCAAGCGGGTGTGGCACCTCGAGCCTTCGCTGACTGATCCTGACACGGTGTATGCCGGTGTGGAAGACGCCGCCATCTTCAAGTCCACCGACGGCGGGCACAGTTGGCACGAAATGTCGGGACTGCGCGGGCATGGGACCGGTCCAAAATGGCAGCCGGGTGCCGGCGGCATGTGCCTGCACACGATTATTCTGAATCCGAACGATCAGATCGTGGTCGCCATCTCGGCGGCGGGCGCCTTCCGCAGCGATGATGGCGGCCAGTTGTGGAAGCCGATCAATCAGGGGCTGAGGTCCCAGTACATTCCCGATCCCAACGCCGAGGTCGGCCACTGCGTTCACCACATCGCCCGGAACGCGTCGCGCCCGAGTACGCTCTTCATGCAGAAACACTGGGACGTGATGCGCAGTGACGATGCCGGGGACAACTGGCGCGAGGTCAGCGGCAACCTGCCCACCGATTTCGGCTTCGTGATCGACGTCCACGCGCACGAGCCTGAGACGGTCTACGTGGTGCCCATCAAGAGCGACTCGGAGCACTTCGTTCCCGAAGGCAAGCTGCGCGTTTACCGGAGCCGCACGGGTGGAAACGAGTGGGAAGCGCTGACCAATGGCCTGCCGCAGAGCAACTGCTACCTGAACGTGCTGCGCGATGCGATGGCCGTCGATTCGCTCGATGAGTGCGGCGTTTATTTCGGGACCAGCGGGGGGCAGGTGTACGCGTCGGCTGACGCAGGCGATTCCTGGAGAGCAATCGTCCATGATCTGCCGCCGGTATTGTCGGTCGAGGTTCAGACGTTGTCATGATCCGAGTCGAACTTCCCTATCATCTCCGCAAGCTGGCGCACGTCGACGGAGAAGTGCAGCTCGAGGTCGCGGGCGCCATCACGCAGCGATCGGTGCTCGACGCGCTCGAGGGTCGCTACCCGGTGCTCCGTGGCACGATCCGCGACCACGACACCGGAAAGCGGCGCGCGTTTCTCCGATTCTTCGCGTGCCAGCAGGACCTGTCTCATGAGTCGCCGGACGCGCCGCTCCCTGAAGCGGTCGCGTCCGGGGCCGAGCCGTTCATGGTGATCGGGGCGATTGCCGGCGGTTGACCTTCCTCAAAGAGATGCATCCCACATAAAATACATTCTGCCCCTTGACCGTGGTGGGCAGTCGTGGCGTCATTTGGAGCGCGGGCATCCTGCCGGCTCCAAGTTACGGCCGGAGGGCGCGGTGCCCGAGGGGCGGGGAGGATGCCCGCGCCCCAATGACCACGGTTGGGCAGGATTGTGGACCCGTGCATGCCTGAAGTGGTTGTCGATCGCCCGGCCCGGCGCGGCCGCTACCGGCGAGCGCCAAAGAGCGCTCTCTGTGCGGCTGTGCTGGTCGTGCTCTGCGCGTTGACGGGCCCGCCGGCAGGCGCGCAGCAGCCCGAGATTCCCGCCGAATTCAAGAATCCCTTCAACACGGTGACCGTCTACGCGGACTCGCAACAAGAAGCACACAACATTTTGACTTTGAGCGGCCACGTGGAGATCGACTCGCGCGAGACGTCGCTGTTGGCCGACGAGGCCGTCTACGACCAGTCCACCGGCGAGATCGACGCCAGGGGGCATATTGCGTTTACCAACCCTAAGGCCTATCTCGAGGCGCAAAGCGCCAAGTACAACGTGAAGACCCAAGTCGGGGTCTTCTCGAGAGTGCATGGGTATCTGCGCAACGAGCCGCGCGCTCCACGGGCGCGCGTGACGGTGCCAATGTCGAACGCCTTCTACATCGAGGCGCGTGAGGTCGATCGCGAGGGCGCAGACACCTACTCGGTCTTCGATGGGCGCATCAGCTCGTGCCAGAAGGAACGCTTTGCCTGGTGGTTGAACGTTCACAGCGCGCAAGTGACTCTGGGAGGCAAGGCCGTCAGTCACGGTGACGTCTTCCATTTCCTGGGCATGCCCATGTTTTACGCGCCGGTGCTGGTGCATTCGGCAGCGCGCACGCCGCGCCAGACCGGGTTTCTGCTCCCGGAGATCGGCAACTCATCGCAGAAGGGTCGAATCCTCGGCGACGCATTCTATTGGGCGATCAATCGCAGCGCGGACCTCATGGTGGGCGCGCAGGACTACAGCTCACGCGGACCGGCGATTATCGGCCGATTCCGCGCGACTCCGTCCGAGGACAGCAGCTTCAACGTGAATTATCTCCAGGTGGACGATCACGGTTACGGCCCTTTGCCCACCGAGCGCGCCCCGGGCGAAAGCATCCATGGCATCGGCGAGGATGACGATCTCCCGCTGGGATTTCGCGGCGTCGTCGACGTCGACTACATCAACTCACTCGCCTTTCGCCTCACCTGGAGCAACAGCTTCAACGAAGCAGTGAGTTCGGAGGCGCGCCAAACAGGTTTTGTGACCCGGGACTTGGACGGCTATAGCCTCAACATCTACGCCCATCGCTATGAGGATTTCCTCTCCAGCGTGCAGGTGCCCAATCCGGCGGTGATCATCCGGCAGACCCCGAGCTTTGATTTCGGAGGCGTCGACCACGAACTGGGTTCTTCGCCATTTTACCTGAGCTTCGACACCTCGGCGTCAGGCGTCGGACGCGAGGAACCGGGGTTCAGCACTCCGCTGCTCAGCGATCGCCTGGATTTTCACCCCGCGGTGACGGTGCAAGTTCCCGGGTTCTGGGGATTCCACTTCACGCCGACCGTCGGCGTGGACGCCACCCGGTACGGCACGAGTTATCTCGGTCCGCATGACCCTATTACACGCCTCCTGGCCGACGTGTCACTGGACCTGCGACCGCCAAGCCTCGAGCGGATCTTCAACCGGCGCATTCATCATTACCGCCTCAAGAATGTCATCGAACCCGACATCAAATACAACCTGGTCCGCGCCGAGGATCCCCAGCAGATTGGCGATATCATACGATTTGACGAGCTGGACCTTCTGACGGAGACGAGCGAGTTCGAGTATTCGCTCAAGACTACGCTCTACGGCCGCCGGGACACCGGTTCGGACGACGGCGGCACTCCGCAGGCGCGTGAGCTGATGTCGTTGAGTGTCACCGAGAAGTACTACTTCGATCCTACATTCGGAGGCGAACTCCAGCCGGGAACGAACAACGTCTTCGGGCCCACACTCGATCTCACGGGCTTCGCGTTCGCTAACGGCCAGCATCTTTCGCCGGTCGTCACGGTCTTTAAGGTCGCGCCGTTTTCGAATTTCGACACCGAGTTGCGCACCGACATCAGCCCGACCGGCGCCGGCGTACTCGATGCAGGGATTACGTCTTCGATACACCGCAGCGACTTCATCTTCGAGGCCACCGATTTCTTCGTCGACCGCGAACAGGGGTTAAACTTGCTGCCCCTGGTCATTCCAGCGATTCCGTCGCCGGTATCGTCGAACCTCATAAGCGCGCGCTTCATCTGGGGTCACAGCGATCGCAAGGGGCTGAGCGGGGCCGTCGGGGTGAATTACAATATTACTGCGGGGCTGGCGAACGCCCTGGTGGGCCAGTTGACGTACAATTTCAGTTGCTTCGGAATCGATATGGGCTATAACCGCTTTAATCTGGGACCGCTCCGTGATGAGAATCAATTCCGGATTGCGATTACACTTTCGAATGTGGGATCCTTCGGTAATCTGAAGGAACGCGACAGGCTGTATGAGCAAACGGGTTTGACGAGCCAATAGTCAGTGGTCAGTTGTTGCTGCGGTTCTTCGCTTGGGTTTCGGCAATCGGCAGATCGTGGTTCATAGATCGTGGATCGTTGCCCCGAGCCAGGATCTACGATCCAAGTTCGGACAACTGACAACGGACAACAACGGACAGCTTCTTATGCCTTTTCCCATCCACCGTCCTCGCCGCTTGCGGCGCACCGAAGCGTTGCGCGGACTCGTGCGCGAGACGCGCCTCAGCGCCAGCTCGCTGGTGTATCCCCTGTTTGTGTGCCCGGGCTCGAGCGTCAAAGACGAAATCCGGTCGATGCCGGGCAATTACCGCTGGTCGATCGATCGGCTGTTGGAGGAGTGCAAGGAAGTGGC
>JASHQD010000671.1 GCA_030037755.1 Terriglobia bacterium | reverse complement strand
ATGTATCGCGGCGAAGCGCTCGGCTCCGGAACCGACGCGCGCAAGTTCTGGGCCGAGAAGCGCGCCGGACGTTTGACGGACGAGGAATGGTGCGAGTTCGAAAGCTGCATCAGCCGCAGCGCGGGACACTGCATGGTGATGGGCACTGCATCCACGATGACCAGCATCGTGGAGGCACTCGGCATGACGCTGACCGGTTGCGCCAACATTCCCGCCGCCGATTCGCATCGCATGTCGATCGCTGAAGAGAGCGGGCGGCGCGCGGTCGGGATGGCGCGCGAAGGCCTCACGCCCGCGCAGATCCTCACGCGCGACGCCTTCGAAAACGCGATTCGCGTCAACATGGCGATCGGCGGATCGACGAACGCGATTATTCACCTGGTCGCGATCGCCGGACGCGTCGGGATCGACCTCCCGCTCGAATTGTTTGACGACATCTCGCGCGCGACGCCGTTCATCACCAATGTGCGTCCTTCGGGCGAACTGCTGATGGAGGACATGTATTACGCGGGAGGTCTGCCCGCGGTGATGAAGGAGCTTGAGCCGCTGCTGCATCTCAATGCGCTCACCGCAACGGGAAAGACAATGGGTGAGAACATCGCAGACGCGCGCTGCTTCGATCGCAATGTAATCCGCACGCTGAAGGAGCCGTTGATTGCCGAGGGCGGAACCGTGGTGCTGAAGGGCAATCTCGCGCCTAGCGGCGCCGTGATCAAGCAGATCGCGGCCTCGCCGCATCTGATGAAGCACAGAGGCCGCGCGGTGGTCTTCGAGAGCTACCAGGATTTATGGTCGCGCATCGACGATCCGAATCTCGAAGTGGACGAGAACTCAGTCCTCGTGATGAAGAACGGCGGTCCCAAAGGCGCGCCCGGAATGCCGGAATGGGGCGACATGCCGGTTCCCAAGAAGCTGCTGGAAGCGGGCGTGAGCGACATGGTCCGGTTGAGCGACGCGCGCATGAGCGGCACCGCTTTTGGAACCGTGGTGCTGCACGTCTCGCCCGAGTCGGCGGTCGGCGGACCGCTCGGGATCGTCCAAAACGGCGACGAGATCGAACTCGACGTGCACGGGCGCAGGCTCGAACTGCTGGTGCCTGAGAGCGAGATCGAGAAGCGGCGCGCGGCCTGGCGCAAGCCCGCGCCGCACTATCAACGCGGCTACGGCAGGATGTACCTCGAGCATGTGCTGCAGGCGCATCAAGGGTGCGATTTCGATTATCTGCGCCCAGTCTAGTCCGCGTTGCCCGGATATGTGATCGTCGTTCCCTCGACGCGCGCGAATGGCGTGAGATGATGCCGTTCAGCTCGCGTGCGGCTGGTGATGTCCAGCACGGCGATCTTCCTCACCGTAAGCGCGTCGGCGATCAGCGATCGATGGCAGCGCCAGGGCACAGCTTCGGCGCACATGACAGCGCAAGGCTCTTCATTGGCGAGCTCGATGAGGCGCTGCAGGCCGCGATCGAACTCCGGCGTCTGCATGTAATCCGCGAATCCGCGAAACGACGCGTTGCGCCAGCCGATGTTGATCGAATCCCGCCGCGCGTGACGCAATCCGCCGAGAGCTGCGAGGTGGGTGTAATGAATCCGCGCGTTATGCAGCGCTTTCGCGAGCGCGGCGCGATCGAACTGCGGATTGTGGCGGGATCGCGGGACAGTGCGCACGTCGATCACGCGTCGCGCGCCATGAGCGCGCAGCAGCGCGATGAAATCCTTGATCGGCCGCGTGGAGTGGCCGATGGTGAACACCGTTAGCGGAGGGCGCTTCACGACGTCTGCGGTTGCGGCTTCGGTTTGGGCGGTGGCGGCAGCGAGAGCACGTGCGCGCGCACCGCGTCAAACTGGCGGTTGTCGGCGAGCCACGGTTTGGCCGGGCCGAGTTGCGGGATTTCATCGTCCACTGCCTTCACGCGATCGCCCGGATCGGGATGGTCTGAGAGAAAGCTCAACGCACCGAGCGTCTGGCCAGGATATTTCTGCTTGAGCGCCTCGAAGAACTGCGCCATGGCGCGCGGATCGTAATCGGCGCGATAGAGAATGTAAGCGCCGACGGAATCCGCCTGGGCTTCCATGCTGCGCGAGTTCTTGAGCAGCAGCGACTCGACGCCGGCGCCGAGCAGATCGCGCAGAACGTCGCTCGTCAGGCTGCCATCCTGGCCGAAGAATCCGCTGAGGATCTCGAGCGGCTTCTGCGCCAGCATCGCTTCCGAGGCCTGATGCGTGCCGTGACGCATCACCACGTGCCCTTCTTCGTGGGCGAGAATGCCGGCCAGTTGCGCCTCGCTCGCGGCACACTCGATGGTGGCGCGATTCACGTAGATGTATCCGCCGGGCAGCGCGAAGGCGTTGATGTCGCCGCTGTTGAGGACCTTGAATTGCCACGCGTACTCCGGCTGCGGGTTGGGAGCGTAAGCGGTCAGGCTGCGGCCGAGTTGGGCAAGATAGCGCGTGGTGGTTTCGTCATCGAGCAGGGGCAATTGCCTTTCAACCTGGGCCGCCGTTTGCCGTCCGAGCGATACGTCTTCAGGAATGGTGAAGAGATTGAATCCCGTCTTGAAGGTCAATTGCGTCGCGAAGGCAAGCGTGGCAAGCGCCGCGGACAAGAGAACGCCCGCGCTCACAGCGACCATCCGTCCTTGCCTGGGGCTCATGGGGTTGACTCTTCTATCCAATAGCAGATCGAGGCAGGAGACGTCAATCGCGGGAAGGTTACATTTCGTGTACGTTGCGAAGCGCGGCGCGCGCTGCCAATCAGCAGCGCGGGTTCACGGCAAGCAGGCGGCGGAATTCGTAACAGAGCGCGGCGCGGTCAGGCTCGGGCAAGGCCGCCAGCGCTTCCAATTGGCTGGGATATTCCGCGCCGAGGGGAGACCACGTATCGGAGACGGTGCTCACGGCAAGCAGCCCGAGAATCTCCTGATCGCTGGGCTCATGGGTGTTGAAGTAATCGAGGATGCTGTCGCGTTCCGGCCCTTGATCAAACAGCAGCGTGCGTAGCTGGCGCTCGAAGTACCATTTCAGCCGCTCTTGTTCCATAGTCATGCTCCTGATCAGGGACTCGCGAAATATCAGGCGCGACGCGGTTCGAGCGCGAGCCTGCCGTGACCATTGCGAGCACGCGCCACAGGCCGCACACGCACCACCTTGCTCTCGTGGTGCGCGCAATCGGGACAGACCAGAATGATGCTCGCCACCGGATGTTCGTCAATGCGCTGCACGTCCCAGCCGCGGCGAATCGCGCTCTCGGCGTCCGGCAGCCGCGAGTCGCAGTACCAGCATCGGCCTTTGCCGGTCGTAGCGATTGCGTCGAGCGCCTCATGGACGTTCACGGGCAAGCGGCCCGGCTTCTTGCGGTTCTTCACTGCTGCCTCCCAACCCCCGTTTACGAGCTTGCGTCATTCTCACGAATCGCGGCGGGCCCGTCAATGTTGGCCGATCGGATACGGCTGCCGGATCGATTAACGCGATTCCGACATTTCTACGAACACCCGCTCGTGCTGCCGCAATTCATGCACCGGAAGCACGCCCCGTTGCGGACCATAATCGCGCCGCAGTCGGAGCAGCTCGGAGCATCGTCTTCGTGAACCACGCCTGCAAGCTGAGCCTGCTGGGCGTGGATTCCGCCGGACTGCGCCGGGCTGATCGGATCGGACGCGGCAGATGTCGAGCTCGGATTGCCGGCGGCGGCTTGCGTGAATTGCGACGCCAGGTGTGCTGCGGTAGCCACGTCCGCGCCGTTCGGAGTCACCAGACTCGCACTCTCCTGCGGCTGCGCGTCGCGCGGGAGAAACTTGAGCGCCAACCACCGGAAGATGTAATCCATCAGCGACTTCGCGTAGCCGATATCCGCATTGCGCGACCAGCCGCTGGGCTCGAACCGCGTGTGGCTGAACTTGTCGCAGAGCACTTTGAGCGGAACGCCGTATTGCAGCGCCAGCGAAATGGCCGTGGCAAAGGAATCCATCAGACCGGAAACCGTCGAGCCCTCCTTGGCCATGGTGATGAAGATCTCGCCCGGCTGCCCGTTTTCATAAAGACCAACGGTGATGTAGCCTTCATGTCCGCCGACGGAGAACTTATGCGTATACGCGCGGCGCTCGTCGGGAAGCTTCTGGCGGAACGGACGGGGCTCGGGAATTGCCGATTGCCGATTGTCGATTGTCGATTGAGAGGCAGCTTCCGGGTCTACTACCCCTGATCCCTGCCCCCCGATCCCTGACCCCTGTTCTGACTTCTGACTTCCGACTTCTGACTTCTTCGCCGTATTCAATGGTTGCGATCTCTTCGATCCGTCGCGATACACCGCCATCGCCTTAAGGCCCAGCCGCCACGATTCGAGATAGGCGTTCATGATGTCTTCCGTCGTGGCTTCCTCGGGCAGATTCACAGTCTTTGAGATGGCGCCGGAGATGAACGGCTGCACGGCGGCCATCATGCGGACGTGACCCATGTAATGGATCGATCGCTTCCCGTTGGCCGGCTTCAGCGAGCAGTCGAACACCGGCAGATGCTCCACTCTCAGGTGCGGCGCGCCCTCGATGGTGCCGTGAAGATCAATGTAGTTCACGATCTCGGCCGCCTCCTGCGCCGAATAGCCGAGGCGGAGCAGCGCCGCAGGAACGACGTTGTTGACGATCTTGATCAACCCGCCGCCGACCAGTTTCTTGTACTTCACGAGCGCGAGATCGGGCTCGATGCCGGTCGTGTCGCAGTCCATCATGAAGCCTATGGTTCCGGTGGGCGCGAGCACCGTGACCTGCGCGTTACGATAGCCATGCTTCGTGCCGCTGTTGAGCGACTCGTCCCACACCTTCTTGGCCGCGTCCCACAGATTCTCGGGCACGTGGCGCGCGTTGATGTTGTTGACCGCTTGCCGGTGCATGGCAATCACGCCCAGGAATGGATCGCGATTGGCGGCGAACCCCGAGCAGGGCCCGATTTCGGACGCAATATGCGACGAGGTCAGGTATGCCTGGCCGTGCATCACGGCAGTGATGGCGGCGGCGTAGTCGCGGCCGCCGTCGGAATCGTAGGGCAGGCCATTGGCCATCAGCAGCGCACCCAGATTGGCGTAGCCGAGGCCGAGCGGCCGGAAATCGTGCGAGTTCTGCGCGATGCGTTCGGTCGGGTAACTCGCGTTATCGACGATGATCTCCTGCGCCAGGATCACGATCTCCACCGCCTGCCGGAAAGCCTCCACGTCGAAGCGACCATCGGGACCAACGAACTTCATCAGGTTGAGCGACGCCAGGTTGCAGGCGGAGTCGTCGAGGAACATGTACTCGCTGCACGGGTTGGACGCGTTGATCCGCGAGGTGTTTTTGGACGTGTGCCACTTGTTGATGGTGCTGTCGTACTGCATGCCGGGATCGCCGCATTGCCAGGCCGCATCGGCGATCTTACGCATCAACTCCCGCGCGCGAAACGTCTGGACGGGCTGGCCGTTGGTAATCCGGCGCGTGGACCATTCGCGGTCCTCCACCACCGCCTGCATGAAGTCGTCGGTCACGCGCACGCTGTTGTTGGCGTTCTGGAAGAAAATCGAACTATAAGCCTCGCCGTCGAGCGCGGAGTCGTAGCCGGCATCGACCAGCGTCCACGCCTTGCGCTCCTCCTTGGCCTTGCACTCGATGAATTCCACCACGTCCGGATGGTCGATGTTGAGGATCACCATCTTGGCGGCCCGGCGCGTCTTGCCGCCCGACTTGATTACGCCGGCGAAAGCGTCGAAACCTTTCATGAAAGAAAGGGGACCGGAGGCCACGCCGCCACCCGACAGCGATTCCAGGGAGGATCGAAGCGGCGAGAGGTTCGTGCCTGTGCCCGAACCCCATTTGAAGAGCATCCCCTCCGTCTTGGCGAGGGTGAGGATGCTTTCGAGGCTATCCTGAATGGAGTTGATGAAACAGGCGGAGCACTGCGGGTGACGATAGGCCTCCGTCTCCTTTTTGATTCCGCCCGTGGCCGGGTCCCAATACCAGCCGCTGGCGGGTGAGCTTCGGTGGTACTTGTGCCACAAACCGCAATTGAACCAGACGGGCGAATTGAAAGCCGCCATCTGGCGGACCAGCAGGTGAACCAGTTCATCGTGAAAGGTGTCGGCGTCGGCGTCGCTGCGGAAATAGCCGCCTTCCCTGCCCCAGTCGGCGATCGTGTCTGCCACGCGGCTGATCAGGTCGCGCACGCTCGATTCGCGCTCGGAGGTGTTGATCTTGCCGTGGAAGTACTTCGAAGCCACGATGTTGGTGGCCGTCATCGACCAGTCCTTCGGCACTTCGACGTTCGGCTGCTCGAAGATACTCTGGCCCTTCTCGTTCTGGATCGACGCCGTCCGCATCTCCCAGGTCACGGCGTCAAACGGGTTCGTGCCCGCCGCGGTAAAGAACCGCTTCACCGCCAGGCCGCGTTTCCGGACCGGAATTTCCTGCTCGTGGCCGTTCAGGACCGCAGATGTAGATGTTTGTAGATCCGGCATGGCACGTTCCTCCCGCTCTGTCTGGCGTTTAGGACTTCCTTACCCATTGGATGTTCTGGCGGAGAGGAAGACGCCCTGGTCAGCTCCATCACCGCAAGCCCGCGCACCTATTCATAGTCCTGTTACAGAACGATGTCAAGCAAAAAAAGCGCAACATCTCGTAGGATTTCCACAGGCTCCACCCAACCTATTGTGGCATGGGAAAAACGGCTCAAAAAGGAGAAACTTGACGTTTGGAGAGGAACAGGACTCGAAAGCAAAGCCCGAGGGAGGAGTTCATGAATAGCAGATTTAGAAGCGGTATCGCGGCTGGCGTATTTCTGCTCGCTGCGCCGGCGATCCTTTTTGCCGCCCAACAGAATGCGCCCGCGAACACGATCGAAGTAACGGCGAAGAAGTACGAGTTCAATCCCTCGACGATCACCGTCAGGCAGGGCGATCACGTGAAGCTGGCAATTACGGCCACTGATCGCGACCACGGGTTCAAGCTCGACGGATACAACGTCGAGCAGCGGCTGCCCAAGGGCGTCCCGACGACGGTAGAATTCACCGCCGACAAGCCCGGCACGTTCGCGTTCCGATGCTCCGTCGTCTGTGGCCTCGGACACGGCAAGATGAAAGGCAAGCTGGTCGTCGAGCCGGCTGGCGCCGCTCCGTCTCCGAACCCGTAGAATCGGAAGTATCACCCTTCACGCTACTGGCGGCGACGCGGAAAAACCCGTACAATACCAGATCGGTTCCCACCGGACTCGGAATGATCATAGAACCCTTCGGGATCTTGAGGCCGTTGCCTCGATGGTTCCGGTCGTTGCGGAATCGCTGATTCATTCGCGATCAAATATAGGAGAGAGAATGCGGCATTTAAGAATAGCGTTGAGCCTCGCACTGTTCGCGCTGGTTCTGATCCCGGCGCTGCGGGCTCAGATGATGGAACAGGTGGTTCCAGGCGAAGTGCGGGAGTTTCAGATCAAGCTTCGCACCAAGGGCGCGGCTGAAGGATTCACGCCTTTTCTGGTGATCGTCAAACCGCAGGACAAAGTCCGGTTTGTGGTCACGTCGGTCGACAAAGACTGCAATTTCGAGCTCAAGGGCTTGAACGTCCATGAGAAGCTCAAAAAAGGCGTACCCGCCACGATCAATTTCACGGCGCCCGAGGAAGGAAAATTCGAGTACTTCTGCTCGAGCGTCCCAGTCAGGCACAGCCTTCACGGCCCGGTCAAGGGCAGCCTGGTCGTGAAGAAGACGGCCAACGCCGCTCCGGCGCCGGGCGCAAGATAAGAGCCTCAGAGATCTTCCAGCAGGGGACTTCCCGCGGGCACACCGGCGATGAAGTTTCGCCCGTCAGGCGGCACCCTCAGAAGATCTCGAAGCGCTCATGGTGGACAGCCGGATCGCTCTTGATCACCACGTCCTTACCGGTGATCGATTCGAGTTCGCTGGTCAGCATGCCTTCCCGCGACTTCAGCGCCCGCGCCACTTCCGGATTCACGCGCAGCGTGAGCGTATTTCCCTCGATCTCGCCCGCCATCTTCTTCGCTTCTTCCATGATCTCGTAGCAGACCGTGGTCACGGACTTGATCCAGCCGGACCCCGTGCAGTACGGGCACTGCTCCGAGAGCGTCCGCTCCAGCGACTGCTTCACGCGCTTCCGCGTGAGCGCCACCAGGCCGAATTCGTTGAAGGAAAGTATCTTGGTGGGCGCGCGATCCCTGCGTAGCGCTTCTTCCAGCGCCTGCACCACCTTGGCGCGATTGCGCCGATCGTCCATGTCGATAAAGTCGATCACCACGATCCCGCCCAGGTCGCGCAGGCGCACCTGCCGCACAATCTCCTTCACCGCGTCAATATTGGTCTTGACGATGGTGTCTTCCAGGCGATTGGTCTTGCCGACGTATTTGCCTGTATTGACGTCAATGGCGACCAGGGCCTCGGTCTGGTTGATCACAATGTAGCCGCCCGACTTCAACCACACCTTGGGCTTCAGCGCCTTGTCAATTTCGGTCTGGATGCCGAACTCGTCGAAGAGTGGGTTGTCCTTCGAGTAGAGCTTCACGTGTCCGACCAGCGAGGGCTGGAAGCGGTGCACGAAATCGAGCACGTTCTGATACTCGAGCTCGTTGTCCACGCGCACGCTCTTGAAATCCGGCGAGAGAATGTCCCGCAGAATGCGCTCCACCAGCGTCAGGTCGCGGTGAATCAGCGCGGGCGCCTTGGAGCGCACCGTGCGAGTCCGGATCTCGTTCCATAGCCTCGCCAGGAAATCCAGGTCTCCCTTCAGTTCCTCCTCGCTGCGCCCGGCGGCGGCGGTTCGCACGATAATGCCGCCCATCAGGGAGCCGCGGTGCTCCAGGATGATGTTGCGAAGCCTCAGGCGCTCCTCCTCGGTCCCGATCTTGCGAGAGACGCCGATGTGGTGGATGGTCGGCATGTAGACGAGATAGCGTCCCGGCAGCGCGATGTGCGAAGTGATGCGCGCGCCCTTGGTGCCCAAAGGCTCCTTGGCGATCTGGACCAGAATCTCCTGCCCTTCCTTCAAAACTTCGTTGATCTGGACCGGCTGCTCGTTTCCGGAGCGCGGAAAATCCGGACGCCGGTGGCCTTCCTGACGCGGGCCGCGATTTCCGAATCGTCCTCGCCCCCGGCGACCGCGGCGTGGCGCAAACCTCGGACGTTGATGCTGCTCGCGGATCGTGTAAGAGCGCTCGCCGGGCGCTTCGGTGCCTCCGCCAGCCGGCGGTTTCGGGACTTCGCCAGCCTCCGCGTCCTCGGCAGGTTGGGCTGCATCCTCGGGGAATTCCCGCAGTGCCTCTTCAAATGAAGATTCGGTGGGTCCGGCAGAGTCTTCAGTCTCCAGCATCAGGTCCGCTTCCGGATCTTCGGCTTCCATTTCCTCGACTTCGGCCTCTTCAGGCGCGCCGGGAGCTTCGTCCGGACTGAGGCTGGGCGGTTCTTCTGCGAGCGCCTCCGGTTCCTCCGTGGGCGCCAGCGCAGTAGTTCCCTCTTGCGCTTCCGCTTCGGGGCCAGCCTCGGCCGCCGGCTCCTTTTCGGCATCCACGATTGCGGGAGCCGGACTGTGGGTGGGCGCATCGGGTTCCGCAGCCAAAGGGGTCACGCGAAAGTTCCCGGCAAGCAAATCCTCTTCCACGCCCTCGGATTCCGACTCGACGCCGGTTTCGACCTTGCCGCCCGCAGCCGTTGCCTGGTACGACGCGGACTCAAAGTCTTCGTCTTGCGCGCCGGCCTCTTCCGCGGGGCTGACTCCGGCCGTGACATCGTCTTCGGATTCGGCTACCGTGGCGGACGCTGTGACTTCCTGCTCCGGGCGATCTTCGGAAAGATCGGACGGAGCCTCCAGCTCCAGGGCGGCGGTGGCCGCCGTGGCAGCCTCTGTGTGAACTTGGCCGTACTTGGCCAGGGATTCGCCCGGCAGAACCTCGAAACCTGTCGATGGCGCTTCACTGGATTGCGGCGCCGGACGCCGCTCCTGCTCACGATCCCGGAACGACTGGCGCCCGAATCTTCCGCGACCGCGGCGGCGGCGGCGCCCCTTTCCGCCGGGCGAGTCCTGCCAGGGACGCGATGGAGGCTGCGAACTGCGAACCTCCGTGGGAGGCGGAGCGGGGGTTGCGGGCGGAGCTGACGATTCCGTTTGGGTCGCGCCCGCGACGGGGGCAAGCGAAGCCTGAGCCGCCGGCTGCTCCGCATCCGGCTCTTCGGGCGGCGCGGTGGCTTCCGGCTCAGGAGTCGCTGACTCAGAAGGCGCGGCAGGCACGGCCGCCTCAACAGGTTGAGGCTCGGTGGCGGTGAGTTTGCTCACCCGCGATTCGGCGTCGGCCACTACGCGGTCGTATTCGTCGGAATCTTCGAAGAAGTCGGAAACGTAAAGGAAGGCGTCACGCTCGAGGCCGATATCGACGAATGCCGATTGCATGCCCGGCAGCACCCGGCTCACGCGGCCCTTGTAAATCCCACCGACGAGGCCCACGTCGGTGTCACGCTGATAAAAAACCTCGACAAGACTATCGTCTTCGACAACAGCCACCTTCGTCTCGTGTGGAGACGAGGCGATAAACAACTCCTTGGACATGGGAAACTCCTCTGGCGAGGACCGCAAGCTGGTCAACCTCGTCGAGTCTGCCCGGCGCGCAGCTTGCACCGGTACACTTCGCCATTTCCGAGGGACCCACGCTTTCGTCCTTAGAAGATCGCAGCCCGGCGCTCAAGCGCAACACAACTGCGATCCGCCCAACATGAACTTGGGTCACTTTGGCGGCGATCGAGCAACCGCCGGGGCTGACCTTCCCCGCTCGAACACCCGGCGCAAATGCCGGACCAGCAAGACCGGGCCAAGGCTAATTCACGAACCGGCGCCGCTTCACGCTCAGCGCCAGGCCCAACCCGATGAACGTCGCGAAAACCGAAGACCCCCCTTGGCTCATCAGGGGCAGCGGGATGCCCGTGATCGGCAGCCAGCCGATCATCATACCAATATTGACGGCCACCTGGAAGAACAGCACTGCCGCCAGGCCCGCGACCAGGAACGCGCCCGCCCGGTCCGGAGCCCACTGCGCTCCGTCGAGCAGACGCAACAAGAGAACAAGATACAGCAACAGGACGATAGCCGTTCCGATGAAACCTTGTTCCTCCGCAAATGAGGCGAAGATGAAGTCCGCGTGCGAAACAGGTACAAAACCGAGCTGGCTTTGCGTGCCGCGTCCCAGGCCCTTCCCCCACAGGCCGCCCGAACCCACGGCGATCCGGGACTGCGTAACCTGGTACCCTGAACCGCGCGAATCCTCCGACGGATGGGCAAAACTCATCACCCTGTCCCGCTGGTAGGGCAGCATAAAATGCCATCCGACCGGAAGCAGGACGGCCGCCAGGACGCCGAGCGCAACAACCTGGCGCGCCCGGACGCCAGTGAGGATCACGCCCGCTGCGACGATCGCTACGTACGTGAGCGCCGTTCCGAGATCGGGCTCCAACGCAACCAGCGCGGCGGGAATCCCGCCGAGCGCACCCATCACGGCCAGATCTTTCCATTCCACTGGCCTCGAAGGCCGCCGGCCGAGATAATACGCCCCCGCTCCTATTATAACCAACTTAATCAGCTCAGACACTTGCAGGCTCTGGCCGCCGATGCTCAGCCAGCGATGGGTCTTCGCCACCGTATTCCCGAGCGCCAGGACGCCAGCCAGTGCCGCAAGGCCCGCAATGTATAGAGCAGGCGCGTGCTCCACCACGTGGTGATAGTCAATCTGGCTGGTCAGAAGTGCCGCCACCACGCCGACAATCACCCAGTCCAGTTGCTTGCGATACTCGCCGGCGAGCGCCGAATGCGTCGTCGTGCTGTAAATCTGCAGTACGCCGAGTCCGGCAAGCGCCACGCCGACCAGCAACAGCAGCCAGTCCAAATCACGGAAGGTGAAACTCTTGCGCATCGACGATCACATTATACTCCGGTATGGGGCGCGCACCCGGTGACCACAAAAGTCAACAGTCGACAGTTAACAGTCGACAGTAGGCAGTCGGCAGGAAGCAGTCGGCAGTCGGCAGAAGGCAGTCGGCAGTCCGCGCGCGGAAAACGGGCGACGCCGGTCAGGCAGACTGCGTCTACATCAGGTGGGCTTTCTTCTCGACGGCACGTCTCGTCGAGCGCAACGTGCTTTCCAGCGATTCCTTGGGAAGGCTGGTGATGAACGGCTTGATCATCGAGCCCAGGCCGTTCGGGACGTCGCGGGTCAGAGAAACGGCCTCGAGCTCCACGTAAACGCCGCCGTCCTGCTCCACGTACCGCCAGAAAGAGTCAAGCTGCCACAGGAATCCCTCGCCCTGGCCCTGCGGCAAATCGCGCTCATCGGACTCCCCGGCGTTTTCTACCTGCTGAACGCGTGTCAAGCGCGAGGTGACGAACCAGTGGTGCGGGTCGCGCTCGGTGTATTCGATGTCGAACTCGGCGTCGAGCGTGACGGTGATCACGCGGTGCTCGCGCAGGCGCATAAACGCCTGGAAACGGTCGCCGTCGCGCCCGATCAAGTGCGACCGGACGACTTCAGGATAGTCGTCCTGCTTGTGGTCATAGTCCTGCACGACTTTCAGGGTTCCGGCCATGTCTGCATCGGGGATGAAAACGGCGCCCAGCCAATGGTGGATCAGACCTTGCGGGGCCGTGATCGCCCGGCCGGGTGCATCCATCGTGGTGAGTGGAATCATGTAAACGTCGCCGCGCTTGAGCGAGGCGTACACGCGACTCCGTTCCGCAGCGGGAAGAGTGTTGATGTAGAGGAAGACGTCAGGATCGCTTACCTGCTTCGCGATTCGGGCCTCGGTGAGCGATTCGTAGCGGCGGAACGCGTCGAGCGTCCGGGGCTTGAGATCGCCCGCCAGCAAAGGCGCCGCGGCCAGACAGGCGAGTACAGCGAGAACGAGTCGAATTCCTTTGTTTGCTGAACCGAGGCGCTTACTCGTTCGGCGTCGGGTTCTCACGCGAACGCCAGATTCAGATTCTCAATGGCCTCGTCGATCTCGGCCGTGTTCTTGTAGCCGACCGTCACGGAATCGACGCCCGCGTTTCGAAACGCGAAACGCATCGCCGCCTGACGATCGTCACGCGACGTGAATTGGCCCTCGCCGACGAGTTTCATGCTGATCACGCCCATGTCCTGGCTGCGAACCTGCTTCACATGGGTGACGACTTCGTTCACGTTACCCAGGCCACTGGTCTCGTATTCCTCCGCGTCCATGCGCACGCCCTTGTGATTCATCCGGATCATCGCCACCTGCAGCCACTGGTTGCCGGGGAACTTGCGCAACGCGGGGAGGCCGTGAACCGACGCACCATGCGAGAGCACCGCCTGCCGATGCTGCGCTTCCGAGATGCCGTCCTGCCAGCGCAGGCTGTCCGTCGGCCAGGTGGGCTCGTGCTGCCAGTGCAGCAGCATGATGTCAAAATAATCGGTGTTGGCGAGCTTGCGCAACTCGTCGATCTTCTGCTGCGGATCAACACCCGAGCGCGTGGTCACCTTCGTCATCAGCCGGTAGCTGTCGCGCGGAAGGCCCTGAAGAGCGATCCCGAGCATCCGGTGCATGTCGCCGTAGGATTCAGCCGTCTCAAAAAAGCGGACACCACGATCGTAGGCGTAGCGCACGAGGCGTGTGAACTGGTCCTGCCCAAGATCGCGCTGCACCTGTCCGCTGTACGTCCCGGTGCCGAAGGCGAGCCGCGTCACTTTGACGCCGGACTTGCCGAGCGCCACCCATTCGGTGGCCGCTTCACTCTTGGAGCCCAGGGGCGAACCAGCCCGCAAAATACGCGGCGCAGCGCCGGCGAGAGTCGCTGCCGCGAGGCCGGTCTTCAGTCCGGTTTTCAGGAATTCGCGTCTGGAGTAATGCGCCATGGCTGTCTCCCTTCAATGAGACGGATGTTAGCACGACTCGAGCAATGGACGCTCGGAAAGAGCGCGGGAGAAGTCAGAAGTCAAAAGCCAGAAGTCAGAAGCCGCAAGTCAAAAGCCGGAAGTCAGAAGCCGGATGTCAGAAGCCGGAAACCAGAAGTCAGAATCCGGAATCCGGAATCCGGAATTCAGAATTTAGAAACTTGCGTTGGAAAGGCGGTAGCACAAGAACGCGTGACGCCGCTCCCAATCTCAATCCCCTTCACCCTCTCAATCCGCATTCTCGATCCCGTCCACTGTCCCGATCCGGTTCACCCTCTCAATCCCGTTCACATTCTCGAGATCATGTGATTCAGAATCGAATCCAGAATCAGATCACTCCCTGGAATCGCAGGCAGCGCCAGATACGGACCGAACATCTCGCGCAGCATCCCATTCAATCGCTTGCGCGCGCCGGCTTTGAAGGCCTGTAAATCGGCGAGAGGGACATTGGTAAGCTTCAAGCCATCAAGGCGCGAGTCGATGCTGTGAATCTCGCTGCCCCTGTAGTCGATCGGCCCCAGAGCACCCGGCTTCTGCAGATCATCGCATTGGAGGACTGTCCGCGCATGCGTGCGGCCCACGTCATAGTCATGATCGCGGAAGCGCTGATCGAAAAAGCCGAGGAAAGCCTGCAATCCTGCGCCCGCCAGCTCGCTCGAGGTGGCCGTGACGCCATAGATGGTCATTTGGTCGCGTGCACCCAGGCCCGCGGCAGTCTCGAAGGCCAGGACCGCGTCGCGGAAGGCGATTGCCGTGTCAGAATCCGAACCGAGCGCCCTCATTTCATCCTGGTACTGGTCCGCGATGCGCTTCTGCGCGTGTTCGAGGGTTTCCGGCCCTGTGGCGCCGGGCGAGAGATGCTGGCCGTCCGGAAAGAACAAATCCAGCAGCGAATCCGCGGTCTTGGCGAGTGCCGGCACGTCGATGGCACCGTTGATTATCGCGTCCTTCAGGCCGCTGGCTCTCTCGTCGAGCAGCGCGACCCGCTTATTCACGCCGTTTGCCGTGATCCAGTCCTGGAAGCCAGACTGACCCATGATGACGTCGATCAGCCGTTCGAGCATGCGAAGGTAATCGGCGTTGGCGGCATGAAAACTGTCGTTCGCTTCCGGATCCTTCGCGTGCGGCGAGACGAACAGATAGAACCGGCACTCCTGGTTCTCGTGATCGTCGATCAAATCGACCAGGTTCTTGGCCATGCCGAGCGGCTGATTCTGCAAAATTCCGCCGTCGGAGTACGTGAACGGCGCCGGATCGCGCTCCCAGGGCTCTATGTTGGTGCTGCCGTAATCGTCGGACTCAGCCTTCGCGGATCGTTGCACGTCCTGGGTTCGGAAGGCGAAAGGAAACGCCCCGCACGCCACGGCCGCCTGCCGCAGCGGCTCCCAGAAATCGGTGGTGTCGCACAGCGGCGCGTTAGCGTCAACCAGCCGCGTCATCTGATCGCCGTAATTGACGTAATTGAACTTTCCTCCTGGCGTGACCGGGTAGCCGTAAACCACACCATTCATGTTCGTCAAAGCCACCCCGACGCGAATCTGGTCCTGGACGGCTGCGTGTTGCTTCCCAGCTGGCGGCGGATGGGTCGCATAACGCGCCTGGAGCGTTTCTTCGGAAATTGCCTTAATCAAGTTGGACGAAAAAAGCGACTGCATCGCCGGCTCATCATCTCCGGTGTCCTGCAGACCTGCGAGGCTGATTCTCTTGACCCACGTGTTGTACAGAGGATTGTCGTAAGGCCCGACGAATTCACCGGCGCTGTAGAGCAGCTTCTGCGACAGGATGATCGCCGTCATGCCGCCCGCCGACGCGCCGGTCAGAACATCGACAATGATGCGGTCGTCCGCCTCCGGGTTCTTATCCAGATTGTGCTGCCGGATCGCGTCCAGCACCTCAAAGAGAACACCTGCCTCATAACTGCCGAGCGATACGGCTCCCGCGATGGTGATGGCGAGTCTCCTGGGCATGTCACACCTGCCTTGATCTGGAAGTAGTTGATCTGAAGCCGGAAAACCCGGGGCCAAAGATAACGCTCGCGTGCGTCACTGTCAAGGGCAGGAATGTGCAGGAATGTGCGGCCGGTTATTGTGGCAGCGAAAAAAAATCCGGGGCCACGGAATGGCGTGGCCAGGAATTTGTGGCAGGAATTGTGGCAGGAATCGTGGAATGAGTGTCTGTGCAGGAACATCCCGGCCGCTGACTTGAACTCTAAACTCCGGATTCTGAATTCCGAATATCTGAATTCTGAGTTCTGAGTTCTGAGTTCTGAGTTCTGAATTCTGACTTCTGAATTCTGACTTCTGATTGCTACTCGCAGGGCTTGTTGGACGCCGCGTGGTATCCGGCCAGCTCTGCCTGCCGCTGCTTGAGCAGCTTTCCATTCTCCGTCTTCTTGTACCAGCGCGTGCCGGGGCAGTGATACACCTTGGTTTTCAGATTCACCCAGACGTCAGTGTTGGGGTCACCGGCGTTGCGGGAATGACTGGCGGAATTCTGCCTCGATGATGGTTGGCTCTTTGACGGCGCACTCGTGCCTGTCGTGCCAGACTGCGATGGTGCGGCGATCGAAGGCGCACCCGCGGGGCCGGGCGCAGGGAGCGGAGGAGATTGCCGGACCAGCGTAATCGCGGCGGCGGGACGTTGGCTCGCGCGGCGATGCCACCACGCAAACGAGATTCCGCTGAGCGCCAGAACCGCAATCAGCGCCGCGGCAACTACCCGGAAGCGGCTAACGACGAAATTGTGAAAACGCGGCGTGCGCGCCAGCGCCGCCTTCGATTGCTCAAGCTTCGCCTGGATTTCGGCGGCGTCTGCAGGACGCTGCGCGGGGTCCTTTTCGAGGCACTTTCGGATGAGAGTGCGCAGTTGCTCGGGCAAGCGCGCGTCGAGCGGCGGCGGGTCCTCGACCATAATGGCCATGCTCAGCTCAAAGGGCGTCTGTCCCTCAAATGGAAGGCGCCCCGAGAGGATCTCATAGAGCAGCGCACCGAGCGACCACAGATCGCTCTTTCTGGTCGCCGGCTTTCCATGCAAGACTTCAGGCGCCATGTAGCAGAGCGTGCCCGCCGCGCCACCGAGCTCGGCCAAAGACTGGCGCGATTGCGTCAGAGATTCGATGGTGGTGGCGTCCAAGCGCCGGGCCAGCCCGAAATCGAGCAGCTTGGTGTGACCCTCGGGTGTGATCATCACGTTCGAGGCTTTCAGGTCGCGGTGAATGACGCCGCGGCTGTGCGCGTGCGCCAGTGCCCCGGCGATCTCGATGCCGTAGGAGGCCGCGAGCGTCGCCGGTATGGGTCCGGCGCGCAGAACTTCGGAGAGCGGCTGCCCCTCCACATACTCCATGGCAATGTAGCCGGCGCCATCCTCTTCCCCGATGTCATAAGTCGCACAGATGTACGGGTGATTCAGGGCCGACGCGGCGCGCGCTTCCTCAAGCAACCGCCCCCAGGCTTCGGCGTCCTCGTCGGTGCGGGCGCGCGGCAACTTGAGCGCGACTCTGCGATCCAGGCGCACGTCCACGCCGCACCAGACCTCGCCAAACGCGCCTTCGCCCAGCTTCTCTTCGACCCGATAGTGATCCAGGATTTGACCGGCCGCGGGCATGGCTGCAGCCTCTACTGCAATCTTACTCGCGTTTTGAAATCGAGGCCCTGTTTACTTTGCTCTCGTCGCCGCCCTTGCGTGAATGGGGCATCCAGCGGACAATTGACACGAGGCGGCGCACGGCCGGCCCCGGGGAAAAACGCATGTCAGATCAGCCTCACGAGAATACGCAAGACGCGCTGACGCGCCTGGAACGGGAACTAGCCCGTCTGAAGAGTGGCCTCGAGCTGCTGGGAGTGAGGGCGTGCACCTGTTGCCAGAATCTGTTCCGGGCGACAGAGCCGGGAAATCTATTCGACGCCGGCGACCTCGTGTGCTTCGCCTGCATCCGTCATTGGTGGCCGGAGCGGTCGGGGAAGCTCGCCTCGCAGGACCGGCAACTGATCGAGCACAAGCTGGCTCACTGGTTGCTGAATCATCACGGCGCGAAGGTTTATTACGACCACAACAAGATGCCGCCCGAAGATCAGCAGGAACTCCGCCTCACGGCCGCTTGCGAAGAATGCGAGGGAAAGGGCGTCTGGGCGGGGACCAAGTGCCGGTTCTGCGGCGGCCAGGGCACGCTCTGTCTGGTCATTCCCAAAGCCCAGACGGGCTGATCGCCGAGGGACGCCAGACTCGTAGGCTATTGCGGCGCTCCGGGATCTTCGAAGATCTTCTGCGGGTAGCTTTCGTTGTAGACCGCCGAGCCGCGGTAGAGTTCGGAGAACCTCCGGCCGTTGCGGCTGCGCGCGATATGCATGGCGGTGTTGATGCCCTGGAACGTCCGGAAATCGGCATAGTCGTCGGCATATTCATCCCAGTCGTTGATTTCCGCGTCCCACTTCCGGTACCGGACTTCCACCGGCAGGCCCGTCGCGTGTTCCAGGCATATCTTGATCTGGGTCTGGGTCGCGTCCACGACGTCGAGAATATCGACGGGGAGGTTGTTCACGAAATCGACGCCTGCCGATTGCACCAGAGCGCCCGGTTCGTGAATCCTGAGCCGCAGCAGGTTCTCGAGCGCGTAGCGATTCGAGAACTTCCACTGGCGAATGTCCTCCGAATCCAGATGCACCATACCCATACGGTCGATCTCCCAGCCCAGGTCACCGTTGTTGATGATCACGATGGGCTTCGTCTTCTTCGACAAGCCATAGGTCAGGCGCCGCTTGTCAGGAAACTGCGTTTGGCTGTCGAAATAAACGAAACCTTCACCAGCGCTACTGATGCTGAATAGCCGCCCCTGAGTGGTCAGGCTCTTGGAATTCAGGAAAGCCTGTCCGCCGAGCGCCTGAATGAGGCGATCGAGCAGCGCCTGCGCCTTGGCCTCGATGCGCACCGGGCGCGCCGATGGCGAAGCGGATGTGGAAGCGGGCGCAGTCGTGGAATCGGAACTCTGGGCTCGCACTTTTGATGCGGCGCCGGCGATCAGGAGCGCCGCCATGGTCGCGATTATCGTCAGATTTCTGGAATTGATGGAAAGCAAATTCAATTTCCCCGTGCGCTTCGCGGAGCTCTCATCCGCAAAGTACGTTCCCTCCGTTGACGTTGAGAATTTCGCCTGTAATATACGATGCCATTTCGGACGCCAGGAACAGTATGGGCATGGCGACTTCCTCGGGTCGAGCGACGCGGCCCAGGGGAATGCCCGAGTTGATCCGGCGCGCCTCCCGGGGTTGGGTGAGCACCGGCACGCACATGTCCGTGTCCACCCATCCCGGGGCCACACAATTCACGAGGATGTGATGCGGGGCAAGCTCCGTCGAGAGGCCTTTTACGAAGCTGATCACGCCGCCCTTGGAAGCGCCGTAATGCGTGTGAAACGATTCGCCGCGCTGGCCGGCGGTTGACGAGACCACGATGATGCGTCCGCCCTTGCGCTCGATCATGTGCGGCACGGCCTGGTTGATCACGGTAAAGACGCCCTTCAGGTTGATGGCGATCATCTCGTCCCACTCGCGCTCGGTCATACGCTCAATCGGCAGAGGGTCGGCGGGCCAGATGCCGGCGTTGGCCACCAGCGCATCGATACGGCTGAAGCGTGTGACGGCGGTTTCGATCAGCTTGCGCGCGTCGCGCATCTTTGCGACGTCGGCGCGCACGGCGATCACTCGCTCATTACCACCCGGGCAGCTTCGAACCACGGCTTCCGCGGCCGCGGCATTGCTCCGGTAAGCGAAAACGACGTTCGAGCCGCATTCCGCAAAGAGCTTGACCGTGGCGGCGCCGATCCCGCGCGAGCCGCCGGTGACGATCGCCACCTGATTGTCGAGCCGGATGTCCAATACCACCTCCTGACGCAGAGCATAGAATGTTAGATTGTATAAGAAGCGGTGGTCCTTTGCCGCCGCACCCCGAGCGCACATGCGTGAGCGGAAAGAAAAAGCCGAATCGGCCGCCGCCGGTGCATCGCGACGCAGCATCGGCGTCGGAGTGATTGGCCTCGGCACCGTGGGCGCGAGCACGGTTCGCGTCCTGCTCGAGCACCAGCTCGAGATTAACCGGCGCCTCGGATGCAAGCTGGAGCTGAGAGCCCTATGTTCACGCCGCATCGAGCAGCTGGATCTCTCCTGGTTGCGCCGTCGCTTAAAAGACGTAAAGATCACCCCCGACTGGCGCGCCGTCGCCGGCGATCCCGGAGTGGACGTGGTGGTCGAGCTCGTGGGCAACCTCGACACGGCGCGCGCAATCGCCATGGCCGCCCTGACCGGCGGAAAACACCTGGTGACCGCGAACAAGCAGCTGGTGGCGGAGCACGGCCTGGAGCTGGTGGAGCAGAGCCGGCGCGCCGCGGCCGGCCTTGGCATCGAGGCATGCGTCGCGGGCGGCACCCCCGTCCTGCACGCGATCCGCGAGGGCCTGGCGGGCGAACACTTCACGGCCGTTCTCGGCATCCTGAACGGCACCACCAATTACATCCTCACCGAGATGGAGGAGCGCGGCTGCAGCTTCGCGCAGGCCCTCAGCGAGGCTCAAGAACGAGGCTACGCCGAGCCCGATCCCACGGCCGACGTCGAGGGCCACGACGCCCGCTACAAGATCGCCATCCTCGCCATGTTGTGCTTCGGCGCCGCCGTGCCGGTGGCCGAGGTTCCGGCGGAAGGGATTCGCGCCATCGACCCGGTCGATTTCGCCTACGCGCATCGGCTCAATCGCACCATCCGCCTGATCGCCGCCGCCGAACGCGCCAAGGGCGGACGCCTGCGAGTGTCGGTCCGGCCGATGATGATTCCGCGATCGGGGCTGCTGGCGGGCGTACGCGGCGCCATCAATGGAGTGCTGCTGGTCGGCGACAAGGGCGGCAACACCATGATCACGGGACGCGGCGCCGGCGGCGAACCTACGGCCGTGGCCGTGCTGTCCGACGTCATCGAGATCGCCCGCGATATTCTCTCCGGAGCAGCCGGGGCGACCCCGCTGGGCTACACGGCGTGGCATGCCGCGCGGCTGGCCCGGCTCGGCGATCACGTGGCGCCCTTCTACCTGCGTCTGGTGGTGCGGGACCGGCCGGGAATCATCGCGCGCGTCAGCGGGATTCTGGCGCGGCATCGCATCAACATCGACGCTGTCTTGCAGGAGCCGGGCCAACCGAAGCACGCTTTGCCCTTCGTCCTGACTCTCGAATCCGCGCGGCAGGAGCAGGTGACGCGCGCCGTACGCGAAATCGCGCGGCTCGGAGTTATGGCGCAACCTCCGCTCGTGATGCCCTTCTTTGAATAGCCTCATAGGCGGTCGGCAGTCGGCAGTCGGCAGTTAGCAGTCAGCAGTCGGCGGGCGGCAGTCGGCAGTTGGCAGTCCGCAGTTGGCGGTCGGCAGTTAGCAGTCAGCAGTTGGCAGTTGGCAGTCGGGCAGACTGTCGATTTTTGTCGATTCTACGCACATTTCTGCAAAAAAACGCTGTTCCGCGCAAATCGATGTAGCCCCCTTTTTGATGAATCTAAAGGACATTCCAGCTTTGGGCCTAGCCCCCCTTTTTGGGCGATGTTGCTGATTCCATGTGACATTCCAGCTTAGGCACGTGGATGTTTTTTTCACGCGCATTTCATCGAGCGCCGCGGCTAAGTCCTTGAAAGGCTGCGGGTTGGCCCGATTTGCTTCCAGCTTCCGAGTGGTCAACCTGGGATGCCTTCGCCGCATGTTGTTGAGCAGATGAGACATTCCGGCTTCGTGGAGCGGGCCTTCTTTTGTGTGCTTTGCCCGACCGGAATCCGGTCGAAACGCGGCCGTTCGTGGCTCGTATGTATCTAAATCGGGAGCGGTTGCCTTTGCTTTGGCTGTTTTCGAACAGTCTTGTCGGTTCTTTGGAAAAGTCCTTTTGACGAACCACACAACGGCCTCCAACACAGGCCGGTCCGGGGAATCCGGCGGGTAGCTGTAGGCATGTTAACTCCGCCTGGTTATTTGTCAATGGGAAATATTTACATAGCTTGGCTCATGATGTAGGCTACATAGGCGAAAGCCCTCTTATTTCAAAGCGAGATTTTTCGCTCCGCTCAGAATGACAGGAATCGAAGGCCGTTCCAGCGGGCTGTCCGACCGATCCGCTAGTATTCGTCTTATGGGTACTGTTGACGCCCCGAAGGGGCTTCCCATCACAGCCCGGGCCGCAGGCCCAGGGCTAGGCTACCGAAACGACAAATGCGAAAGCCCCGAAGGGGCGCACCACGACCACTGCGGCGCACCCAGGTGTTTCATTCTCACCAAGAATGATGACGGCTGGCTCGCCCTTTCAGGGCTAAGGCTTCCGGTCTTGTCGATTGGACCCAGGCCTTGTCGGCCTGGGCTATGATGGCGCGCCCCTTCAGGGCGCGCCCCCTGGGCCCGAACAGGCATGAATCACTCCGATGCCGGCACGAACCTCGAAAGCAGCACTTTGCGCACCTGATCCGACAGCTTCTGCACATCATCGCGCGTCAGCCCAGCCGTCGCAATCGGCGGATGAATGATCATTTCCGTCTGTCCCGCCCGCATGTGCAGCGTATCGGGCTCATGGACGTAGCGTGTGCCGTTCAGCGTAATGGGCACAATCGGGACGCCGGCGCGGATGGCGAGGTGAAAGCTCCCGCTCTTGAACGGCAGCATCTCCCCGGCTACGCGGCTGCGATGACCTTCCGGGAAGAGCACGACCGGCGTCCCCTGGCGGATGCGCTCCGCTGCTTCTTCAAAGCTCTGCCGGGCTTCGTGCGGCCGGCTGCGCTCCACCGGGATGTGTCCGGCGCGCTTCAGGAACCAGCCGAGAAAGGGCAATTGAAATAGCTCACGCTTGGCGAGGAAGCGGAATTGCACGGGAAGCGAGGCGAGCAGGATGGGAATATCGGCTGCGCTGGGATGATTCACGCAGAAGATCATGGTGCCCTGCGGCAGATTCTCGAGGCCCTCGATCCGCACGCGAATTCCGCTGGTTTTGAGGATCGACCATGCCCAAAGGCGCGCACAGCCATGCTGCCAGCGCCCATTTCGGTCGAAGAAAGATCCGAGCACAGAGATCGTGGCCAAAATCGCGGTGTACAGGTAAATCAGGTTATCGGTAATGATGAGCGATCGAAGGTAGCTCAACCAGTACCAAAATCCGCGCGAGCGCGATCTTTGTGGCGCGGCCGTCCCCGGCTGAAGGCCGGTATGCGTGCTGCCTGGACTGGATGGGCCGGGTTTGGCTTGTAGAGTACCGGCCATGAGATCAACCGAGGCGATTTTCGCTCAATGCTTCCTTGATCGCGCCAACCAGGAATAGCGATCCGACCGCGAGCACGATTCCGTCGGGCCTGGCCGTGGCGCGCGCCTGCGCCAGGGCTTGAGCGGGATCAGGAACGAGCCGTACAGGCACCGATCCCACGAGCGATCCGGAGCGCGCCAGAAGCTCCTCGGGATTCGCTGCTCTGGGCTGCGCTGTGCGCGTCAGGTAAATCTCCGACGCCAGCGGGAATAGTAATCCTGCGACTTCTTCGATCGCCTTGTCGCGCATGGACGCGTAGACAAGCGTGACCGGCCTCGCTCGAAACTCACTGCGGACGAATTCCGCCACTGCCGCTGCCGCTGCCGGATTGTGCGCACCATCGAGAAACGTGAGCGGACGTTGGCCGCAGATTTCGAGGCGTCCGGGCCAGTTTGCCCGCGCAATACCTTCCACAACCGCTGACGGCGGAATATTCCACCCACGGGCTGACAGCTTCCAGGCCGCGGCCGCCGCCGCCGAAGCGTTGTCCACCTGGAATCGCCCGCGCAAAGATGTTCTCAGCGCAGCAAACTGGGTTCCGTTCAGCGCCAGTCCAAAACTGTAACGTCCGTCGTCGTGGCCGAGATCAATGAGCCGGGCAAACGTCGGAAGCTCGACCAGCTCGGCGCCGAGCTCGGCGCAGCGTTTCCGGACGACCGCCGCAGCTTCGGGATGCCTGCAGCCCGAAATCACAGGCTTACCTCCGCGAATCACCCCTGCCTTTTCCATGGCGATCGCTGCGCGCGTATCCCCGAGGTACTCCATGTGGTCAAGTTCAACATTGGTGATGACCGCCAGTTCGGGCTCGGCGCAGTTCGTCGCGTCCAGACGCCCACCCATTCCCACTTCAAGGACGGCGAAATCGACGCGCGTGCGCGCGAAGTGCACAAAGGCTGTGGCGGTGAGGAACTCGAAGAAGCTGGGACGCTGCCGAAGCTTGCCTTCGATCAGCAAACGCGACACGGAACGTTCGACGTCGCTGAACGCCAGGGCAAAATCGTCGCCGGTGATGTCGCTTCCGTCCACGCGGATGCGCTCATTGACGCGCACCAGGTGCGGCGAGCTGTAGAGTCCGGTGCGGTATCCCGCCGAGCTCAGGATGCTCGCGAGCATGGCGCAGGTCGAACCCTTGCCGTTGGTACCGGCGACGATAACGGACGGCCAGGCGCGCTCCGGATGATCGAGGCCGTCGAGAATCAGCCGCATGTTGGCGAGGTCGAATTTCACCCCGCGCAATTCGTGGCCAAGATCGGTTAGGTACTGAAGGCTGTCGGTGTAGTTCATCTGTTAGATAGCTGTCCGTTGTCCGTGGTCAGTTGTCCGTTGTCAGTCGTGAGCCCATCGTGAGTCGCGGCGTGATCTGCGCGTCCGTTGCAAACCCTGCCTCCGGCGGCGCCAGACTTCGGCTGCCTACGACGGACAACTGACCACGGACAACTGACAACGGACGACGAACTAACTTCTTGAAAGCAATCCCAGCGTCCTTGCCAGATAACCTTTCAATTCCTTTCGCGGCACGATCGCATCGAGCATCCCATGCTCGAGCAGAAACTCGGCGCGTTGGAAGCCCTCCGGCAGCTTCTGGCGGATCGTCTGCTCGATCACGCGCGGCCCGGCGAATCCGATCAGTGCGCCGGGTTCGGCGATATTGAGGTCGCCGAGCATGGCATAACTCGCGGTGACCCCGCCCGTGGTGGGATCGGTAAGCACCGAAATGAACGGCTGTCCCGCCTCATCGAGACGCGCCAGCCCGGCGCTGATCTTGGCCATCTGCATGAGGCTGATCGCGCCCTCCATCATGCGCGCGCCGCCGGAGCAGGAGACCACGATCAATGGCAGCTTTCCTGCGATGGCGCGGTCGATGGCGCGCGTGATCTTCTCACCCACCACGGCGCCCATGCTGCCGCCGATGAATCGGAACTCCATGGCGCAGACGATCGCCGGCCGGTCCTCGATGCGGCCTTCGCCGGTGGCGAGCGCGTCCTTCATGCCCGTTTGATTCTGCGCCTGCTTCAGCCGATCGCGATAGGCCTTGGTGTCATGAAAGCCCAGCGGATCGGACGACGCGAGGCCGGCGTCGTGCTCCGTGTAGTGTCCGCCGTCGAAAAGCATTGCCAGACGCTCGGGTGCGGTCATCTTGAAGTGGTAGCCGCATTTCGGACAGCACTGCAGGTTGCCCTCGAGATCGCCCTTCCAGACGATCTGCTTGCAGCTCTCACACTTCACCCAAAGCCCTTCGGTCTGGACGCGCTTCTCCGGCGGCGCTTTCAAAGGCGGTTTGTCTTTACGAAACCAGGCCATGTTTAGAACAGTGACGAGTGGCGAGTGGCGAGTGGCGAGAACCCGAAAAGCAAAGAATGCTCGTCACTCGTAACTTGTCACTCGTCACTTCCTTCCAGTGCCATCCTGTAGCAATAACAAGTGGCGGGTGGCGAGAACCCGGCCTCAAACCCGTTCTCGTCACTCGTCACTTGTCACTCGCCACTTCCTTTCAATACTCAATTCCCTTCTGCGCCACAATGCCCTTCTGATACGGATGCTTCACCTCGCGCATTTCGGTGACGAGGTCGGC
>JASHQD010000001.1 GCA_030037755.1 Terriglobia bacterium | reverse complement strand
GCCCCGATCAAAGGACCTCCAAGTTCGTTAGCGAGAGTCATCCTGCCATGATCGGCGTCGGTTGTCCAGTGCTCCCTCTCGCAACCGGTGCCGATTGCGTGTTCCACCGTCTTTCGCCAGCGCGTGTGTCATTTTCCTCCTTGCGGCACGGTCTTCTATCTCTGCCCGCACTGTGATCGTGGCCAGCGTTATTGCACTTCCCATTGTCGGGAAAAATCCCGCCGTCTCCAGCGCCGCGAGGCCAACCGTCGCTATCAACAGAGCCTCGGTAGCGAGGGGCGCCTCGATCATCGTCAGCGCCAACGAGAGTATCGCCAGCGCTTGAAGGCTCGCGTGACAGATCAATCTTCCCTTCGGGCTTCTTCCTGTGTGAACCTGACGGCGCCTCCGGCTTCGGAGCCCCTCGAAGGCTTCCCCGAACCGCCACCGGACGCGGAACTCGCTCCGGGCTGGGTCGTGTGTCAGATCTGTGGCCGCCGGGGGCGCTGGGTGAACCCTTTTTTCCGAGGTGCACCATGATTGCTGAGGATCAAGTCGCTCAGATCCGTCACCTGTTTCACGCCGAGCATTGGAAAATCGGCACTATTGCAGCGCAACTGCACCTGCATCCCGATACCGTGCGCGCCGCGCTCGATACCGATCGCTTCCGGAGCCAGCCCCGGCTGCGCGTTCGCCTCACCGATCCTTACCTCGATTTCCTGCGCCAGACCTTGCAGCAATATCCTCGTCTGCGCGCTACCCGCCTCTTCCAGATGATCCGCCCGCGCGGCTACGCCGGCAGCATCATCCAGCTCCGTCGCGTCGTGGCCGAACTACGCCCACCCCAGGGGGAGGCTTTTCTGCGTCTTCGCACTTTCCCCGGTGAAGAATGCCAGGCCGACTGGGCCCACTTCGGGGAAGTGACCATCGGTCGCGCCCGCCGTCGTTTGTCCGGCTTCGTCCTCACCCTCTCCTACAGCCGCGCCCTGTGGCTGGAGTTCTTCCTCGACCAGACCTTGGAGAATTTTCTTCTCGGCCATGTTCATGCCTTCGCGGACTGGGGTGGGGCCTCCCGAACCGTTTTGACCGACAATCTCCGCAGCGTGGTCTTGGAACGCCGCGGCGAGGCTATTCACTTCCACCCCCGTTTTCTCGAACTCTCCGCCCACTACCACTTCGCCACTCGGCCTTGTCGTCCCGCCCGAGGCAATGAGAAGGGCCGCGTGGAGCGCGCCATCCAGTATGTTCGTCACAGCTTCTTCGCTGCCCGTCCCTTCACCACCCTGACCGATTTCAACCGTCAAGCCTTGGACTGGCGCAACCAAGTCGCTCATCAGCGCCCCTGGCCCGGCGATGACTCCCGCACCGTGGCCCAGGTCTTCGAGGAAGAGAAAGCGCGCCTCCTGCCCCTTCCGGCTCACCCTTTCTCCTGTGACTTGATCCGCACCGTGCGCGCCGATAAAACCCTTTGGGTCCGCTTTGACCTCAACGATTATTCCGTGCCGCCCCAGGCCTTGGGCCGCGCCTTGACCTTGGTGGCCTCGCCCACCCGCGTGCGGCTGCTCGACGGCTCCACCGAAATCGCTTCTCATCCCCGCTCCTACGATCGGCATGAACTCGTCGAAAACCCGGCTCACCGCCAAGCCCTGCTGGAGCAAAAGCGCAAGGCTTTGGGCTCCACTCCCTCCGGCCGCCTGTCCGCCCTGGTCCCGGAAAGCGCAGCCTTTCTTCAGGCCGCCTTCGAGCGCGGCGAATCCACCGCTCGGCTCACCGCACAACTCCTCCGCCTGCTCGATGACTACGGGGCCGCGGAACTGGCGGTCACCCTCCGTGAAGCTCTCGACCGCCACACTCCACGCCTTTCCTCCGTGGCCTTTATTCTGGCGCGCCGTCATCGTCAACGCCGGCAACGCGCCCCGTTGCCCGTCAATCTCTCCCGTCGCCCCGATTTGGAAAACTTGACCGTCGCCAATCCCTCTCTGGAGGCTTACGATGAACTCACCCAGAACCCCACCGCCGAACCCGAGCCTGAATCCTGATCTGGCCGGGCAACTCCGCCACCTCCGTCTGCCGGTCACCGCCCAAGGTCTGGATGTCCTTCGCTGCTGAAAAAACGGATTGCGCCACATGTTTTGAGACACACCTGTGCCATGGCCGTGCTCCAATCCACCCACGATATTCGCAAACTCTCCCTCTGGCTGGGGCACAGTAATCTAGCCATTACCGAAGTCTACACTCGCGCCGACCCTACGGAAAAACTCGAGGCCATCGAAGCGATCCTGCCGCCTCATTTGCGCAAGGGATCGTTTAAACCGCCGGACAGGCTGATCGCCTTACTGAAGGCCAAATCATAATGGAGAGTCGGAAGGGCGCGCGGCCAGCGCTGCCCGTCCTTTCGGCAAGCGCACTCCCCATTAGGAAGGACCTCCCATAAGGCACGAGTTGTAGGAAATGGCCTGGTATCCGCATTCCGGACAGGCATCGAGGTGGCCTCCGAGCGCGGCAGTGCGGCAGTTCTGAATCGCGCGGAGGGCTTTGAGCTGTTGGAAATCAAAGATCGATCGATACCGGTCGAGGAAGCGCTTGCCTTGGGCGCGGAGGATGTCGGCCAC